>JABHEX010000272.1 GCA_018676385.1 Akkermansiaceae bacterium | reverse complement strand
GTAATGGCTTTCTTTACTATTGGTACTGATGCTCATTTGACCAATAATCACATCGTTCCGGAATGGTGTGTCTCATATGAGCTACATCTGACCCTAAACTTTAGGAGGCTTTCACAAGCCTCCTTTTTTTGCATCACGAAAGCATCATGGCACTCTATTTATAGTCTTGTTGAATGATGATTAAGTGATTCTACATCAATAAACTAACCTTATAATGTTGGGTGTTTTCTTCCGACAAGTAAATCTAAAACAGTGACTATTCAAATACCTTGAGCGAGGCAGAGATGATTGAACACCAAAAGGCTCTAAAAGCAGTCAATACATACCTTTCCTGCCTGGTTAGCTCTGACTACCAGATGATTGTGTCACTATACTCAAGTGATGCCACCGTCGAGGATCCAGTAGGTAGCGATATCTTGCGTGGTAATGATGCGATTAGAGCATTCTATGAGCATGCGGTAACAGCGGTTACTGAGGCTAAACTAACGGGTGATATTAGAGTTTCAGGGGATGAAGTAGCTTTTCCATTTGAGATCACTGCAGATTTGGGGTCAGGCTCAATAAAGATTCAAATTATAGATATATTCCGCTTTGATGGTGAAGGAAAAGTTGACTCGATGCGTGCTTTTTGGGGCCAATCAAACATACAAACGTAAATTTATTGCGCATTGAGAACTTTGTTATATTTTTGGTAGATATGAAAAATCGTCTGCTAATCCGAACGGACGACGCGAACTACTATCCTTAGCTCTAGACTTTGGGTGATTCACAACCCTAGGCTAGATAAGTCATCAAATTGTTTATTGAGAGAGCATGTTATGCAATGGTATACCGGTAACGTTTTTTACGACACATTTCTCATTGTAGGCTTTGTTTATGCAGCCTTAGTTTTAGTGAGTAGTTTTTTTGGAACAGCTCAGTATGGCGGCAGATTTGGCGGTCGTGGCAAAGGCATAAAGCTTGGCTCTAAGGTTGGCTGGATTGTCATGGAGTTTCCGGGTTTACTCGTCTTTCCGTTAGTGTTCATGGCTGGGAGAAACGCGCTAGAACCTGTACCGTTGTTCTTTTTATGCGTATGGATGATTCACTATGCCAATCGCGCGCTCATCACACCTCTGCTAATGCGCGTACAACCGGGTTCACAATCCTCATTTGCTCTAAACGTTGTTATTGCTGGCTGGATAACGCTGTCGCTTCATGGATACTTTAATGCTGCGTATATATCGGAGCTAAGTGATCAATACAACATAAGTTGGTTCAGTGATCCACGTTTCATCAGTGGCCTTATTATTTACCTGGTTGGCTTTTCAATTAACATTTACTCGGATACTATTTTGCGTAATTTGCGTTCATTAAAGCCTACCCCAAATGAACCGCGCTATAAGGTACCTTATGGTGGATTATTTAAGTGGGTCAGCTGCCCTCAATATTTCGGAGAAATACTCTCCTTTGTTGGTTTTGCAGTAATGACATGGAACCTAGGGGCTGTATTTGTACTTGCAATGACTGCAGGAAATCTTATTCCTCGCGCACGCTATACCCATAAATGGTTTCATAAGAACTTTGAAAACTATCCCGCAGAGCGCAAGGCGATTATTCCTTTTATTCTCTAGTGCGCGCTCTGGCTTAACCATAATCGAGTTAAGGTGTTGGCTAGCAGGGTCTATCTTTGATTAAGAGAACGTTGCGAGACTTTTTAGGATCAAACTAACCAACATTGATTGTTGGGTGGCACCAGTTTTAGCAAAAATTGAACGTAACTGAGCTCGAGCAGTGTTGCGAGCTATACCAAGGCTGTTTGCACTTTGATCCAGCGTCTCCCCAGCCGCTAAGTGTTTAGCTAACATCGCTTCAGCACGAGTCAAATTATAGAGCGAGCGCAACATCTTGATATCAATTTCATATTTCTTTGCAGGGTCGCTGATAAAAATCATTAGATGTGGTGTCTTAGCCGACTCTACGGTTTGATCAACGGCAAGAGGTTTGATGAGGAGCTCCAAGTGCACCGCACCTGAGGGTCTCTCAACCGTCATGGCATTGACCGGTGGTACCTCCTGTTGACGCTGAGCTTCAATGACTTCAGCAATGTAGTCATTGAGTTTTTGTTTGTCAGTGGTGTTATCAAGGTGTAACTGTTCGTTGATAACATATAGGCCATCTTTGTGTGCGAGAAACTCTTCGGCAGCTCGATTTTGGTTAATAACTTTGCCTCTTTCATCGAGAGTAATAATTCCGATAGACAGCCCAGAAATGGTTTTAGAGAAAAGTTTACGCTCGCTGTCCAGTTGAATAACCTGCATGCCATTTGATACCGCTCTCTGTATATGATGGCCAATTTCAGTCATAAATGCTTTTTCTGATTCGTTGAAGTTGTCAGCGGACTTTGGGCGGCAGAATCTAACAGTAAAGCGTTGGCCGTTCGCGTTGCGAAGATCTAGACCCATCATGTGATAAATGTTTATTGGCGCCATACACATAGTGTACAAGTCACTACTCTCGAGGGACTTGTATGAAATACACTCATCTAAAGTAACCGCCTTACCCCAGGGCAATTTATACATAAGGTCAGAGGTGTAATATCGATCAGTGTAAGGATTTTCATGGTCATCAATCAGGGTTTTTTCGAGAATGTCACAGGAAATAAACAGTAATCCACCATCATCCCCAATGGGTTCACGAAGTGTCATTGAGGCAAAGTTTAATGATAAAATTTCACGCACATTCCGCAAAAAGCTGCTGTAGGGATCCTCTTCAATATGGCCATCATAGATGTGGCCGAGAAGTTTGCTGAATTCAACAATGGTTAATGATTCCAACATAAATTATTGTAATCCCTGCAGTTAATCGTGGCTGAGTAACAAGCAAGACAGCCAATTAGTAAACAACGTTGTGTAATATAAGGCGATATTCTAAGAATACGCAAGAAAATTATCGTTAGAAACCTATTAATGCCAAGTTAAGAATAGCCTGAGATTTACCTTGGGTAAAATAACTTTTAGTGCTTTGCTTTTACCGCCATTTCAATGGCAATATCTTCGATCAAATCCTCCTGACCGCCAACCGTTTTTCTACGCGCCATTTCCAGCAAAATTTGGTGGGAGGGCACTCCATATTTTTTCTCGGCACGCTTAGCAAACAGCAAAAACGAGGAGTAGGCTCCGGCATATCCTAAGACTAGGGCATCACGACCTAATCGAACAGGTTCATCCATGATGGGGAGGACGTCTTCTTCAGCGGTATCCATCAGTTTAAATATATCAACACCAGTGATGGCACCCATACGATCAAGCACGGCAGCCATGACCTCTAGAGGCGTGTTACCTGCGCCAGCTCCAAGACCTGCGGCAGAACCATCAATACGATCAGCCCCAGCCTCTATGGCGGCAAGAGAGTTAGCAATACCCATGGCTAGATTATGGTGGCCGTGGAACCCAATTTGGGTGTCTTTGTGCAACTCACTGCGTAATAAGCCGATCCGAGCGGTGACATCATCTGGCAACAGGTAACCGGCCGAATCAGTGCAATAAATGCAATTAGCACCATAGGACTCCATTAATTTACCTTGCTCTAATAGCTGTTCAGGTGAAACCATGTGAGCCATCATTAAAAAACCAACAGTATCTAACTCCATGCTCTGGGCCAAATTAATATGTTGGCGGGACACGTTGGCCTCGGTACAGTGAGTAGCCACTCTAATGGTAGTAACACCGCAACCAGCAGCCATCCGCAGATGGTCCACGGTTCCGATACCAGGGAGTAACAAGGCTGAAATTTTTGCTTGTTTAACGGTATTTACCACTGCAGTCATATACTCTTCATCTGTATGGGCGCCAAACCCATAATTAACTGAAGCCCCACCCAACCCATCTCCATGGGTCACCTCGATCAGAGGCACACCAGCCGCATCAAGGGAGCTTGATATGTTTATCATTTGCTCTAGGCTTATTTGATGTTGCTTTGGATGCATCCCATCGCGCAGACACATATCATGAAGAACAACGTTTTTACCTGAAAGATTCATATGAACACTCGTTACTTTTAATTAGATACCACTAGCATGATTAGATTGATTGCTGCGCTAACATTTCAGCAGTACGCAGTCCTGCGGCAGTCATAATGTCTAGATTGCCTGAGTATTTCGGCAAAAAATCACCAAGGCCTTCGACCTGGACTGTAATGGTGACTTTATTTCCATCAAAAAGCGGTGTATTGAGCATGATATAGCCAGGCACATACTTTTGAACTTCCGTGATCATGTCATCAAAAGAGGCTATGATTGCAGTCTTATCGGGCTTATCCACGGTTAAGCAGTGCACCGTATCGCGCATAATTAAGGGTGGTTGTGCTGGGTTAATAATGATAATGGCTTTTCCTTGGTCTGCGCCGCCAACACTCTCAATAGCTGAGGAGGTGGTGCGGGTGAATTCATCAATATTATCTCGAGTACCCATGCCTACAGACTCGGAGGCCACGGTAGCTACAATCTCTGCATAGGAAACAGCCTGAACGCGACTAACGGCAGCAACTAGGGGTATAGTCGCCTGGCCACCACAGGTCACCATGTTAACGTTCCCCTTGTGTCCGTCTCTGAGCAATTGATCAAGGTTTACTGGGGGTACACAATACGGTCCTATGGCTGCAGGAGTAAGGTCTATCATGGTGACGCCTTTGGCGGTCAGTTTTTTGGAGTTTTCAGCATGGACGTAGGCTGATGTAGCATCAAAGGCGATCTTGATATTGTCCTGTTCAATAAAATCAAGGACGCCATCTACACCTTCAGTCGATACTTTAAGGCCATAGTCTCTAGCCCGCTGAATACCGGGGGATTCATCGATCCCGACCATCCAAACAGGCTCTATCCAGTCGCTACGGAGAGCTTTCATTAGAAGGTCTGTTCCAATATTGCCAGGCCCAATTATTATCGCTCTTAGTTTTTGTGTCATATGTATATCCTAGGTTATCTTTCTGTCTATACAAAGTTACAGCTAGCTGTGCAGCTTTCAATTCCTGCGCCAGAAAGTTCCAGATGCATTTTGTCACCTCTCTGCACAGGTTCTAAAGGCACTAAAGAGCCTGAAAGAATTACTTCACCTGCAAGAAAGGGAATGTCAAAAGCACCTAAGGTGTTGGCCAGCCAAGCAACAGCAGTCAGAGGATTACCCTGAACAGCGGAACCTTGCCCTTCACTAATAAGCGCTGAGTTTTTGTAGACTTTGATTTCTAGATTAGCCATGTCTAATCCAGTAGGATCAATTTCAGTATCACCAAGTACGTAAACACCACATGATGCATTGTCCGAGATAGTGTCTTGGATCTTTATGCGCCAATCTTCAATTCTAGAATCGACGATTTCAAAACACGGCATAATACATTTAGTCGCGTTAAGAACATCTAACTCTGTCACCCCAGGGCCTTGGAGGTCTGATTTCAGTCTGAAGGCGATTTCACCTTCTGCGCGGGGCTGAATCAGGTTGCCTTTAATACAAATGTCGGCGTGGTTTGCATAGGCCATGGTATGGGTAAGAAATCCAAAGTCTGGTTGAAACACCCCCAACATATCTTGCACAGCTGATGAAGTAACACCTATCTTTTTACCCACCACGAGCTCATTATCATTGTCCATGCGAAGCTGCAGAACCTGCTTTGAAATACGGTAGGCGTCATCCACGCTGATGTCAGGGTACTGATCTGTTAGGGGGGCTATAGTTGTTCCATTCTTCAGAGCGCTGTAAAGAATTTGGGCGATAGATTGAATGACGTCACGATCTAATGGCATGGCAGATATCCTAATTATCCCGTAGAAACTGGATACACTGCTTATTGAAATATTCGCTGTGCTCAATCATTACCCAGTGACCACATTGGCTTAACATATTCATACGCGCGTCATTACAATGACTAATAATAGTGTGGGCCCCAGAGATTGGGCAGAATTTGTCTTGATAGCCCCAAAATCCTAGTATTGGAATACTCAATTCTTGTAAACGATCAGTAAGGTTCGGAATCTGCATGGAGGCTAATACCTGAGCATTCTGTATTTGTAGAATTTGCCAGCGTTCATCAATGAGCTCTTGAGTGACATGCTTGGGGTCAAAAACCAATAATTTGAGCAAATCTCCCAGTACCTCTTTAGTGAATTCAGGTGAACCCATGGGATACTTCACCATTGCCTGAATACCTTCAGTAGCGAAGTATATTTCCCTTTCTTCCACGCCCCCTGTGGCCATAAGAATCAAGTGACTTACCTTATCAGGGTGGTCCAAAGCGTAGCCGATAGCGATTGCCCCACCTAAGGAGTTGCCTACTAGTATTGCTTGAGTGATATTTTTATGGACTAAAAACTCATCTAAATACTGAGTAAAGAAATCTAGGCTATAGATAGCATCTGTGGGTTTGCTAGTTTGCCCATACCCAGGAATATCTATAACGATTGTGCTGTAGCCCATTTGGCTAAAAGCATCGACGTTATTTTTGAAATTACTCCAACCACTGGCACCAGGACCGCTTCCGTGAATAAATATCACGGTACCTACTTGATCAACATCGGAATTGAATTCGAGGTAATGGAGATTCATTCCATTGCTGAGTTTTGCGTAGCTACCTTCGGGATTTATCTCCATGGCAAAAAGTACTCAGTTAGATAAAGAAGTCAGAATTCTCAACCCCCAGTAACGAGGCTCCTAGATTTCTAGCGAACATGGCGGGACTATTGGCAACGTGGGCGCGAGCAATATGAATATCGTTCCATATCTGTTGCAGCGCATGTCCAGAATACACAGACCGCCCACCTGCGACATCAAATAGAGTATCAATACCTTCGATACACTTTTCAATCACTAGACTTGATTGATAGCGATAGAGGATTCGTTGATCCATTGTTGGCTCCCAATTATTGCGTTCCATTTCGTCAAAGTTTTTAAACATAATGGTTTCGCATTCATCGATTATATTTCGAACAACGGCAATCCTTGATTGAGTATCCACATCACCTGCTAGCTTAGTCATATCTGTGCTAGCTGTACTTCTGTCAGATAAAAACAGCTCTAAACCTTGTTTGAGAGCGCCAATAGCAGGGGTGCATACAACACGAATAAACACCTGAGCCCACGGCATTTTGTACATCGGATTAGGTTGGTCGTGTTTACAGTTAAAACCATCCATTTGCTTGTGGGTACGATGATTTGGAACGAATACAGGAGTGTTTATCACCACATCATTAGAG
>JABHEX010000025.1 GCA_018676385.1 Akkermansiaceae bacterium | reverse complement strand
GTCTGCGATCTCTGGCGACTCGTTACCGATTTTCGCAGCGACACAATGCATCGGCCAACTCTCTGATGGTTTTTCGGGCTGGAGGTAGAGGTTGAGGTGAAATTTACCATCGTGCGAGACCTGGAAGATGTCTGCCCTGCCGTCGCCATTCATGTCGATCACCCAGCTCTGGAATGAGTTATGTTTGTATCCTGCGGCTGGCACAGCCTCCCCCGCCCTGTAGCGGTGACGTATTTCAAACTTCGGTCCTTCCCACCAGAATGGGCCGGCGATGAAATCAATTTTCCCGTCGCCATTGACGTCACCAAACGTGCTGCCCTCGGTGTAGACGCCCGGGTCGAGAACGGTTTTGCTGTGAGTTGGCTGTTCAGCAACAGCTGAAATCGTGGCGATCAGCCCGAGGGATATGGTGAGTTGGGTGGTTTTCATTTCGGTTGGGCTTCGATTCGGATAGGTTTGGTACGGGCAGCAGAGCGAACGACCAGTGTGAACCGGTTGTCATCACCTCCTGCAGCTACTTCCACGGATGCGGATGAGTTTTTCGGCAGCTTGATTTGTTTTTCTCCATCAAACAATTGTATCTCGGTGGTGTCATTGATCTTCAACACGACTTTGCCTTTGGCTTCCGGATTGAGCCCAAAGCGCACCACACAAGTGCGGTTGCGTGAGCCACTGTATTTGACAAATGGAAGTTCCTTGGGACGGATCTCGCCGTTGACGCGGCTGTAGTAGGTGTCCCATTTGGCTCCCTTAATAGGCTTAGCAAAGATCGAGGCACCTTGATAACGCATCACATCAGCTAGCAAGGAATGTGCGCTGAGCACTTTCCACTGGCGGATGTATGGCTGTGGCCCGGTCTTGAAGTCACCTTCCTTGCCCAACTCGGAGAGGAATCTAACGAGATCCGTGAATTCGTCCTCGCGTAAGCTGGCAGTAAGCCCCGGTGGCATCATGGAGACATTGCTGATGTTAACCGATTTCACATCAGATCTTGAGATGTGGATTTCCTTGCCGGCATTGTCCCGGAGAACGACCTCATTCTTGTCCTGCTTGATAAGTCCGCCGCCGTGGACGTTGCCATTTTTCTCGGTCACCGTGGTCATGTGGTAGCCTTCCTTGATTTTGTCACCAGGGTTAATTAGTGAGGTGATGAGGTAATCGACCGGCGCACTGGCGCCGATACTGACCATGTCTGGGCCGATCGCTGAACCAACACCACCAATCGCGTGGCACGCCATGCACATAATGGATGCCCTGCGGTAAATCGTCTCACCACGGTATGGGTCGCCATTGGTTTTGACGCGATCCACCATGGCTGCCATCTGTTCTTTGGTTAGCTGCTGCGACATCGGCTTGATGTTTCCAGCAGCCAGGAGAGCGGCGATGAGATCCTTGGGTGGTTTTGCAGAGGTTTCTGCACGTTGCACACCCAAGCTGGCGATGCCTGACGGCAGAGTCTTACCCTTGAGCGCCTTGGCGAGCGTGCTAGCCGACTTCGGGTTCTTCAGGAAAATAGCTAACAGCCCGTGCTGATCTGTATCGTCATCCTTGGCGAGGATTGCAACTGCTTTTGCCGCTGCCTTGTCAGGTGCAATGTTTGATAGCTCTTTCACAGCCAGCGCCCGCAGCGCTTCGTCCTGTCCGTTGTTGCTCAACTGCTCAAACAAAGCAATCGTCTGGCCTCCTCCATAGAGTCGCAGTGCTTCAGCTGCCGCCGCGCGCTTACCAGGAGATTTTTTCAACACCTCGATAAGTTTGGCTCGTGCTGGTGCGAGTTTCCACAGCCCTGCGAGCTGCGCGGCCTTGGAGAACAATCCGTGGTCCTTGCTATCCAGGAGAGAGAGAATTTTTTCCTGACCTTTCGCGGGCTGGAGTTTTCTGATCTTTTTCGCGGTGATCAAGTGATCGAGAATGGCCGGGTTACCCGGGGCCATGTTCAATAGGCGTGAGAGGTCTTGCGCATTGCCTACCTGCGAGATTAACTCAATCGCGCGTGCCTTCTGCTTAGCATTCAGCTTGCCGCCATCCAGTCCTTTGAAAATATTCTCCAGTGAGAGTGGTTTCCCAAGTGCCTTCATGGCAAAGATCAAACGATTTAATTTACCGGAAAAGAGGTCTTTGCCCGACTCGAACTGTGGCACCCATTGTGATTCATGTTCACGCACGATTGACCACAAAGCAAAGTCGATAGGGTCGTCCATCGGGTAGTCAAGAGCGCGTAACGCAATTGGGACAGATTGCGCGGTAGGCATTTGCGCAAGGCAGCTGATTGCCCATAGGCGCACTTGTGCGTTTTTGTCCTCCACAGCGTTGCTGGCGATGGACTGAGCTTCAGAAATATCCTGATGACGGTGATAGATCACCCTCAGTGCCGCCGCCCGATAACGGTAATCGCTCGAGGCGACCAATGTTTTCACAAGGCTTTCCTCCGTGATGTTCAATGACTGATACATCCAGAGCGCCTGAAGCTTGGAAAAGTCGTCAGACAGGCCGGCACTCCAGGATTTCAGTTTGGGTAACACGTCAGCTTTCTTCCGGTTCCGTAATTCGGTGCGTGCGAGGTCGCGATGCGCGCGCTCTTTCGAAACAAGCCCCTTGAGAAGGTCATCGACACTTGCCTTGGCAAAATTTTTCTTCTCCACCGACGGCTGGTCTTTGAAAGTGACGCGCCAGATTCGACCGTGGGTGTGGTCACGCCGCTCATCACGGAAATCGACCTCACCGTGCTGGATGATCGGGTTATACCAGTCGGCGATGTAAACCGCCCCATCAGGTCCCATTCTTACGTCGATGGGTCGGAACGCCCGGTGTGAGGAACTCAAAAAATCGTCGACCCGAGTCGAGGTGTAGGTGCTTCCGTTAGGCGTTAGCTTGTAGGAGTTGATACGGTGACCACGGAAGTCGGGGGCAATCAGCATGCCTCGTAATTTTTCAGGCACATGAGAGCCTGAAAGGATTTCCAGCCCGCAGAGTTTTGGCTGTCCTGGATTCAACCCATTGAGCGTTCTTTTGGCTCCCGGTGAGGTGCGGAAAACCGAGCGTGGAAAAATAAAATTGATTCCATGGCTGCCGGCACCATCAGTTGCGAAAGTCTGCCCGTAGTCGTCAAAGACAAACCCCCAAGGGTTCACCAATCCTTTCGAAAGGACCTCGGCACGCTGTGTCTCAGGCCTGAGGTGCCAGATCCCCCCACCCATGAGACGGCGCACGCCGTGTGGAGTTTCAAGGTGACTGTGGATGTAAATCGACTGCAAGAAGTAGAGCATGCCGTCGGGCCCCTGTTTGAAGGTGTGCACGATATGGTGAGTGTCCTCGGT
>JABHEX010000271.1 GCA_018676385.1 Akkermansiaceae bacterium | reverse complement strand
TCTTCAATGTCCATTCCCCCTTCGGTACTTGCAACGATGACCGGCCTACAGGTCTCGCGGTCCATTAAGATTGCAAGGTAGAGCTCTCGCTCAATATCCACAGCTTCGGCAATCATCACCTTGCTGACGAGTTTGCCATCATCACCGGTCTGCTTGGTAACGAGTGTCTGCCCAATCATTTTTTCAGCATACTCGGCTGCTTTTTCTGGTGTCTCCACAAGATGCACACCCCCTTCAAAACCATTCTTAAACGTTCCTTTACCTCGACCACCAGCGTGCACTTGAGCCTTGATGACGAGGTTGTTTCCGCCAATGGCTTCTGCGGCGGCCTTTGCTTCTTCAGTTGTTGCTGCGACTTGACCATTGGGGCTGGCCACGCCAAATTTTTCGAACAACTCCTTTGCCTGATATTCGTGGATATTCATGGAAAAAAGCGCCTCCATGGCGCGGGACGCGGGAAGCTAAGGTTCCCTTTCACATGGGTCAAGATCAATCGCCCCACATCCCAGTTATATCTGCACTATGGATTTTAATAATTTCAAACAATAGCTAGAGCAGGAACCGCTATGGCTGTTATATATTTATGAAATTTATTATACACTCACTCATTGGCACACTGGCTATCGCTGCCCCACTGCACGCTAAAACAACCTCTGCGACATGGTCCCACGATGTTAGTGATATCAAACCTGATGCCAATGTTCGCTACGGCAAGTTAGCAAATGGCATGAAATACATCATCATGCAAAATACGGAGCCACCGGGCAGGGTCAGCATGAGACTGCACATTGCTGCGGGTTCCCTCATGGAACGTGATGACCAACGCGGAGTCGCCCACTTTCTCGAGCATATGGTGTTTAATGGCTCAAAAAATTTCCCTGACTCCACCAAACTCATCCCCCAGATGCAACGTCTCGGTATCGCCTTCGGTGCACATGCCAATGCCTACACATCCTTTGATGAGACCGTTTATATGCTGGATTTACCGAACAACAAAGCAGACACACTTAAACTCGGATTTGACGTGATGCGCGACTTTGGCGATGGTGCATTTCTTCGCAAAGAGGAGATTGATAAAGAGCGCGGCGTAATTCTAGCTGAAAAGACATCCCGCGACTCAGTGCAGATGCGTCTCATGGAACAACAATTCAATGCCTTACTCCCAGATGCTCTTCTGGTAAAACGCTTCCCGATCGGCACTGAACAAATCATCAAGTCAGCACCACGCTCTGCATTCACCGATTTCTACTCACAGTATTACATACCGAGTAGGATGACATTTATTTACGTTGGTGACCTCGACGTCAAAGAAGCCGAAAAAAGAATCCTTAGGACATTCGGCAACATGAAAGATCCAGAGAAACCCGGACCAAAACCTAATTTGGGAACTATCTCAACCAACGTTGGTTTTAAGACACTATTGATTGCCGACAAGGAGGTAGCCACCACCGATATCAGCATGGTAAATATTAAAAATTACAATCATAAACCGGACACTAAAGCAAATCGCGGAGCCAAACTCGCACTAATGGCTGCCAATTCTATTCTAAACAGGCGCTTCTCCGTATTGGCCAAAAAAGAAAATTCTGCAATCTCTGGCGGTAATGCCTACCTATACGATCTGTTCAAGTTTTCAGAAATTCACGGGTTGTCTGTGAATGCTAAAAACCACAATTGGAAAGCCGCCGTGCCAATGCTCGAGCAAGAAGTCCGCCGAGCTATTGAACATGGCTTCACCCAAGACGAACTCGACGAGATTAAGGCGAACCTAATTAATGCTTATGAACGCGCCGTTAAATCCGCACCCAGCCGCAAGACCAACAACCTAGCATCAGCACTCGCCAAGCACGTTCACAACCGTGCTGTATTTTCCACACCCATAGACGACCTCGCCATCCTTCGCGAAAACCTCAATAAAGTCACACCACAAGTCGCCCACAAAGCATTCAAAAAACAATGGGAAACTAATAATGTAACGCTCATTTTGACCACAAACAAGAAAACGGCAGATGCTACGACCACACTTGCCGCGTTGTTTAAGAAAAGCAAAAATGTAGCCGTTAAAGCACTTGAAAAAAAACAATCTCAGACGTTTGACTACACCATTGTTGGTGAGCCCGGTGAGATCACCCAAACTAAACACGTCAAGGAACACGACTTCACTCAACTCACTTTCCACAATGGTTGTCGCTGTAATATTAAAAAAACCAACTTCAGCAAGGATTCTGTCAATCTCACTGCCCGCGTAGGTGGCGGCAAACTAACTATGCCAAAAGACAAGATCGGGCTGGATACCATCACATCAGCTACTTTCACCGCTGGCGGTCTAGGCAAACACAGTAATGATGAACTCCGCACAATTTTAGCCGGGCGCAACGTAGGCATTAGCATGTCAGTGGGCGACGATGCCTTTGTGTTCAGCGGCGCCACCACAGCAGACGACCTCGAACTTCAACTTCAGCTACTCTGTGCGTATTTAACAGACCCTGGATTCCGTCCAGAAGCAGAACGTATGTTTAAGGCACAAATCCCCGCCATTTACTCTCAAATGAAACACAGCCCAGCAGGCGCGCAAGCAAAGCTAACCGCGTTCCTCCGTGGCAATGATCCACGCTTTATGTTCCCTACTCAGGCACAAGCAGAGGCGTTAAGCACAGAAGATGTCAGGAAATGGATTCTGCCATCACTTCAGAAAGAATATATGGAGCTATCAATCGTCGGTGATTTCGACTCAAAAAGACTCAAGGAAATACTCGCTCGGACGGTCGGAGCATTACCTAAGCGCACTACGGTCAAACCCGCCTACGCCAATGAACGTAAACTACCTACCCTACCAAAGGCACCACAAGAAAAGCGCTACACGTTCGAAAGCCGCATCCCCACAGGCACTGCAATTATCACATGGCGCGGTCCATGGCTGGCAGCAGAGTCCATCAAGGAAATTAGGCGCATGGGAATTCTAAGCTCCATCTTATCAAATAGAATGCGTGAAAAAATTCGTGAAGAGCTAGGAGAGGCATACAGCCCTTACGCCGGATTCCAACCAAGCGATGTCTTCGAAAATCTCGGCTACATGCTCGCCGTAAGCCCAGGAAAACCTGAACAGGCGAAACGTGTGGGTAAAATCATCATCGAGATTGCCGATAAGCTAGCCCGCGAGGGAACCACTGAGGACGAACTACAGCGCGCCCTTGCGCCAAAACTAAGCGAACTAAAAAAGACGCTACGCCAAAACTCCTACTGGCTCGGCACTGTGATGTCACAGTCACAAGAGCAACCATATCGACTCCAGTGGGCGAACGAGCGTGACCAAGATTACAGAAACATCAAACTTCAGGAGATCAACGCTCTGGCTAAGCAATACTTAAACGAGGCGAACGCCTTTCGTTTCGAAATCATTCCCCAAGCCGAGTAAGCTGGAACCTTAATCACACGCTCTTTTGCTTTCTCTTTAATGAGTAGGCAAGGAAGCATAGCCCTCCAACAATCATAAAGGTGGAGTAGAACTGCCCTTTGGTTAAGCCCAAGATCAATGCCTGCCCTACGTCAGGCTCACGATAATTTTCCACAATAATGCGGAACACAGCATAGAGCACAAAAAACAACCCGGTAATTACGCCATTAGCGAGTTTAGGAATACGCACGCGCAGTGCAAAAAGAATGGCAAACAGAACAAACCCCTCAAGCAATGCTTCGTAAAGTTGCGAGGGGTGACGAGCTTGCACATACTCCCCAAGAGCATTCAGTAGTTCTGGCCTATCCCGCGATTGATCGATCAGATAAGATAACTGCTGACTAAAAACTTCATTATCCGAACCTTTGAAATCATCGATTTCTGGAGCCAGCGGTCGACATGCATTCACAGCATCCCATGCTCTACCATTTTCCCTCAGTGCCCCAGGAAACTTCATCGCCCAACTTACACCACTGGTAACTCTCCCATACAGCTCACCATTGATGAAATTGGCAAGTCTAACGAGAGCAATCCCGATCGGAGCGACCACGCACAAACCATCTCCCACGCCTGTCCAAGAGACCTTGTTCTTGCGTGCATAAAAGTATGTGAAGATCACCAGCCCAAGAATTCCGCCGTGGCTAGCCATTCCCCCGTCCCAAACCCTGAAAATCATCAGTGGGTCATCTGCAAATTCGGCACGACCAGATACCGTCTGTAATTGGTAGAATAAGATATACCCAAATCTACCGCCGAGAAAGACACCGAAAAATGCCGAATATGCAATAAAATCAGCCACCTTTTCTGCTGGCAGCACCCATAGTTTTTTTCTTGCGAGCCAGCGTAGTAATAGAAAACCCAAAACAAAACCCAGCAGATAGCCCAAACCATACCAACGCAATTTAATCGGACCTACGACATCGAAAATGACAGGGTCCATGTTGTGGATGTAAGTAGCCAGCACATCAACAACTCACACCATTCCCTCGCATCTGGCAAGAATCGACTTAGGAGAATGCTATCGGGAGAAACACAAGCCCCCTTATTCTAGAGATATTCCGTCAGAGAATCTACGTTAGTCTGATCCAACTTCTGCACCAATGCCATTGAGAGATTCACCATCGCAAGGTAATCATTCACGTCGATGATCGAATTATGCGAATGAATATATCGGGACGGCACACCCAGAACTATCGATGGCACACCCGTGCCAGACAAGTGAAATGCTCGTGCATCAGTCCCTCCACTGCTACGCACCGTCACTTGATGAGGAATACCTTCCTCCTCAGCCGTAGCAACAGCAAGGTCCACCAGCGCGGGATTCATAATGGCCGTTGGATCCTGCATCCTAATTTGTACGCCACGACCCATCGCTCCTTGAGAAAGAGCCCGATTAAAGCCAGGAGTATCATCAGCAGGCGTCCCTTCCAGAACCACCGCCACATCGGGCTTTGCCTGCACAGCAGCCGTTATGGCACCACGCACACCCACTTCCTCTTGCACAGTTCCACAGGCGATCAACGTATTAGGATGACCACTCGCTGCAAGGGCTTGAGTTGCTTGAATGGCACACGCCATACCCACACGATTATCAAACGCCTTAGCCATCAGCAAATCATGATGACCCATGCGCGTAAAATCTGTCATTGGGACAATCGGATCCCCCACTCTGATGCCGTAGTTCGCCTCTAAATCCATCTGGGTTTGCGCACCCACATCAATGAACATTTGCTCAATACTTAGAACTTTTGAACGCTCTGAGTCGGGTAAAAAATGTGGTGGCTTGGATGAGATCACACCCATGATTTTTTGACCCTCTTTATTACGCACCGCCACTCTCTGAGCAAGTAAGCAGTGCGGCCACCAACCACCAAGAGGCACAAACTGGATAAATCCATCAGCTGTGATGTTCTGCACCCTGAAGGCAACCTCATCCATATGCCCAGTAAGCAAAACTCTGGGCCCCTGACCACACTGACAGAAAACCGATCCATTTCCATCGGTGCTGATTTCACCCACTTCAGCAAGCTCGTCAGCAAAAATCGCCCTTACTTCGTCTTCAAACCCAGGCGCACCATGCGCATCAGTCAATTCTTGCAATAAGCCAATCGCTTTGTCTTTCATAACCTCTACTTACCAGAGCTATCTGTCACTTCAAACTTGAAACTTCAATCCTGAAACTTATAGCTCTTTTATGGCTCAAGTCACCGACCTACACATCTCCAGTAATATCCCGCTGCCCACACCCGCTCTCATGCTTTCCGAAGTAGAACGCACGCAGACGCAAGCTGAGTTCATGGCAGAATCTCGCCAACACATTCGTAATATCCTCAACGGCCAAGATCATCGAATGCTACTAATCTGCGGACCATGCTCAATCCATGATACTGAAGCAGGAATCGACTACGCCAACCGCCTCGCTAAGCTAGCAGATGAGGTTAAGCATCAACTATACATCGTAATGCGCGTGTATTTTGAAAAACCCCGCACAACCACAGGCTGGAAAGGCCTAATTATGGATCCTAAACTTGATGGCTCCGATAACATTCCCGAAGGTCTACGCCAAGCACGCCTCTTCCTACGCGAAGTCATTAATGCGGGCCTACCAACCGCCACCGAACTCCTAGACCCAATCACCCCCCAATACATTGCAGACCTAATAAGCTGGTCTGCGATAGGTGCACGCACCACAGAGAGCCAGACACACCGCCAGATGGCATCAGGCTTATCCATGCCCCTTGGCTTTAAAAACACAACCACAGGTGATCTCGTTGCCGCCGTTAATGCCATCAAAGCAGCCACTCAGTCACAAACATTTCTTGGCGTGAGCGAGCAGGGAGTGGCATCCGCTGTCACCACCTCTGGTAACCCCGACTGCCATATCATTCTGCGCGGTGGCGATCAGGGTCCAAACTACGGCGCCGATGACGTTGCAGTTACCACCTCATTACTAGAAAAAAATAATCTGCAACCATCAGTCATGATCGATGCATCTCACGCGAACTGCAGTAAAAAACAGGAGAATATGCCAAATGTATTCAAAGAGATCGTCAGGCAACGCTGTGGCGGCAACATCAACGTGATTGGAGCTATGCTGGAAAGCAACATCGTGGCAGGTAATCAAGGATTCCCCCGCCCCGTCGAGGAACTGACCTATGGACTGTCAATTACAGACCAGTGTATCGACTGGACTACAACAGAGACAGTCATTCGCGACGCTGCGGCACAATTGAAAGCCGCTGGAATTGTAGGGTAACCCGATGATTGCAGAACGCATATTCGCCGCCATAGATTTTGAATCAGCGGGAGCGGAGCGAGGCAAAACAGACGTACCAGTTCAAATAGGTATGGCCACTTGGTCACAGACTCATGGCCACTCTAACGCATACGTTTCCTTCCTACACACAAAACAAAAAATCAGCTGGGCTGCACAAAAAGTTCATGGTATCACCACTGATGACTTAGCAGGAGCACCACCCTTAATGACGCTATGGCCTGAGGTTAAAAAGCGTCTAGGCGGTAACATTGCTGTTGCCCACGGTCACGGCACAGAAAAACGTTATCTCCGCGCTTTCCCTGCGCATGGTTTCAGCCCGTGGATTGACACCCTTCAGCTCTACCGAGCGGTATTCCCAGATCTCGCATCCCATGCTCTGGGTAATCTCTGTGAGCAGTTCCAACTCACCGATAAAGTCTCTTCACTCGTTCCCCATAGAACATGGCATGATGCACTTTATGATTCTGTAGCATCACTTGTTTTACTTGAAAAACTCATCCAAGATTTGAATCTCGGCGAGCAGCCCGTTGAGATTCTAACCAATCCAGACACACGTGACTGGCACCGCGCAAAAAGATCTAAATAAGACAGCGCGGTTAAGAGCAAAAGCCACCAGCAACTTAAACACAAACATTCGAGGTGAGCTAATAAAAGATCAACCACTGCAGCCGCTTTCCAACTAACAAAAAGAAGATGCATACAACCCTAACGCCAGTCAGGATCATCATCTCTCGCCAAATCAATCCGATCTGCAAGGTTACGAGCTTTTATACGGTGATCCCGCTTAGCACGTCGCTCGGATAACTGGCGACGCTTTTTCTGTTTTTTTTCCAGTTTTACAATTTCCTCTTCTAGTTTGAGGTAGCTCTCATACCGCCCTACTTCAAGTTCACCATTTTCAACAGCAACCCTGATAGCACATCCCCTATCGTCGCCATGCTTACAGTCATGGAACTGACACTGAGAAGCCAATTCCTCAACATCAGAAAAACTTTCACGTAATGTTTGCTCATCGGTCCACATCTGAATTTCTCGCATCCCCGGATTATCGATAAGAATACCGCCATCATCTAGCAGGATGAGCTCACGAGCTGTTGTTGTATGCCTCCCTTTACCGGTAAGTCCGTTAACATCACTAGTCCACTGAAAATCTTCGCCTAACAATTGATTGATCAATGTGGATTTCCCCACCCCACTCGATCCAACTAATGTCACCGAAACTCCCGAGGCAAGATACTTATTTAATACTTCCAGCCCATCATTTTTGGCTGCCGATGTGATGTAAACATCAGTATCGCCACCAAGACCTTTAATCAAATCCGCAGCTTCGCGATTTTGTGCATCAGAAAAAAGGTCCGATTTATTGACCAGCACAACCGCCTTTGATCCACTTCGCTGAATGAGCGTAAAGTAGCGCTCCATACGGCGAAGGTTAAAATCTGAACCCGCATCAGTCACCACGACAACTACTGTGACATTAGCAGCAATCACCTGCTCCTCAGCACTCTTCCCAGGAAGTTTCCTTGAAAAGCATGCCTGCCTCGGCAAGCGTGCACGAATCATGTTTTCGCCATCATCACCATTCGCTAATTCAAGCGCTATCCAATCACCCACGGCCGGCAATTCAGCATCCGACCTAGCATCATAATAAACTTTACCACTCATCACAACCTCTCGTTCACAAATATCGCCCATATCATCTACGAACAGCGCTCCATATGTGATTTTATTATCACGGATTAGACGTGCAGGGACGCAATCGTTTTGAGAAAGCGCATCAAAATCTTTCTGGAATTTTTTATTCCAACCCAATTTATCCAGAGTCATACAAAGTATAATATTAATTGTCACGCAGGCTCACAAGCGCCCGTCATCAGCATCGAGGTAATCAAAGAATGATTGGATTTCATCCCGATCCTGCCAACCAGCTTCTGCTTTTCGGAAAACAAGTTTCTCAGTAAAATCGTCACGAAACCCCCGATTACGCATGTAGCTGTTCCACCAATCGAGCTCATGATCACTCGGTTTCTTTCCATGTTGCCAACACCATTCCAATGCCAACTCACAGGTAGCTCCATCCAAAATAACTTGCTTAAGATCATTGTAATCAACCTGAAGAAACTGGCATGCCCACAGATCCATAGCATTTCCCATATTCGGTTCAAATTCTGGGTCAAGGGTGCCTGCCGACCAAAGTTTAATTTTACTGTATAAGCGGGCGAAGTAAACATAACCATGCACTTCATCGCGTGGACTCACGGGAGGGATATATTGGCTCATACAGTAAAATTAGGATTTGTATCTTTTCTAGGGTCTACCTGAGTAACCCCATAAGTAATGATCCCAGCTTATGCCGACAGTGAAGGTTGTCAATACGCCGGCAAGCAAATTTAATAACCATGATAATCTACATAATCTGAAAAATTATTTTACCAAAAACATGAATCTCAGCGACCTCACATAGAGAGATGCAATGACCTCAATTATAAATGTACCATTGTAAATCATCACTTCGCTTGTCAAATCAAGACAACTCGCTAATTTTAAAGTATGCCAAGTCCACAGCAAGCATTACGCGAACTGCCATCCGTTGAAAAACTCACTAAACAGTTAGCAGATACATGCACCCTGCCTAGAGCCTTAGTCACCCACTTCGTACAACGGCAAATTAACTTGCATCGACAACGAATCCTCAATGGAGACACGATCGAACGGCAAGAAATCGAGTCCCAGATAAAGCAGGAGCTATCTGACTTCGCTGCTAGTCGGCTACAACCGGTGATCAACGCAACCGGAGTAGTCATACATACCAATCTGGGCCGCTCACCACTTGGTCCTCAAGCAGCGAAGGCTCTCACTGAAATTGCCACAGGATACAGTAACCTCGAGTTCAACTTAACAGATGGAACACGCGGCAAACGCGCAGGATATCTTGAATCAGCTCTAGCTGCAGTGCTTGCAGCTGACGCAGCAACTGCCGTGAATAATTGTGCCGCAGCACTAGTGCTTACTCTCCGCTACCTGTGCGAAGGGGAAAAGAATGAGGTCATTGTATCCCGTAGCGAACTCGTAGAAATTGGAGGGGGATTTCGTATCCCTGATATCCTCGCAACTTCCGGGGCAAAACTTGTGGAGGTGGGCGCTACCAACAAAACTAATCTAAATGATTATGCTATGGCAATCACTCCAAATACGGCAATGATTCTTAAGGTACACCGTTCAAACTTCTACATCGGCGGATTTACAGATGAGCCCGCTGTAACAGAAATCGCCGACCTAGCCCATGAACATAACCTTCCATTAGTCGAGGATATTGGATCAGGCGCCATGATGGCAACCGATGATCTTGCTCCTATCGATCATGAACCAACTCCCCAAGAAGCACTGCGCAACGGCATTGACCTAGTATGCTTTTCGGGTGATAAGCTGCTGGGTGGGCCGCAATCCGGTATCATCGCGGGTCGCCAAGACCTTATTGTCGGTATTAAAAAAGAACCATTTTTTCGTGCTGTGCGGTGCGACAAGCTCATCCTGACCACTCTACAAGAATGCCTAGATTCATACCTCGCTACCCAATCCAACAAGCATGTTGCCAATGTCCCTGTGCTCAATTTTATTTCTGAACCAACAGATACATTACATAAGCGCGCTCAAGAATTAATAGCAGCACTCGATCCTGATATTCAGCAAATTTGTAGCATTACGAAAACAACCTCACGCACAGGTGGTGGCACAATGCCAAAGTCCGAAATCCCATCGATCGCCATCAGTATTAAACCTCAAAACCTCTCCCTTAATAAGCTAGCCCGCATCCTTCGTATGGGTAACCCTGCTATTGTTGGAGTCACAGAGAATCAACAAATCCATCTCGATTTACGCACTGTATTCCCCCATCAGGATACAGACATCAAAAAAGCGCTGAGTGAGGTGCTCAGCACATAATCATAACCTAGTTTTCACTCGGCACGTGAAAATCTACTCACCCAATGCCGCCAACATATTGTCGGGCTACAATACAGTGATAACTTATTCGGCAGATGGGGCATACTTTTGAAACTTAACAAAATTTGCCTTCAGTGGAAAATTCTGATCAAATCCTGCCTGTTTGTACAATTTAACCACTGCGTTAGCTTCCATTAAACGTAAGTAACCAGTCGAGTTGGGGTTCTCATCCTCTGTTTTCCAAAAACGAATTGCCTGCTTAACTCCCTCATCGCTATCATACAACGCTAGAGTGTTGCTAGTTGCGCGTATTACAAGTTCTACAGATGCCGTGAAGTCAGCACTCATAGCAATGTTGTATGCAATCAGTGCCTTGGATAATTGATGGGGGTCTTTCTTGGAAAGGTTTTCTAGCGCTACGCCATGACAGTAAGCAATTTGTGCCCGTTGAGAACCAGTAACTTTACGTTTTCGCCATGCCTGCGCTAGACGATCAAGACGATCCCATTCCTTAAGCCGCACGGCTTCCCAGAACGCATTTACCTCAAGTTGCTGAATATGCGATTCTCTGGTAAGACCAGTCTTGAGAAACTTTTCCATTTCTTGACTCAAAGAAGACAAGTCAAACATCCTGCGACTACACTCCATTTTGTAAAAGCCAGCCAAGCTAGAGTAGTTGTTTGGTGCTGTATCAATCGATTTGTATGCCATCTCACATTCTGTAAACTTTTCTTTAGCCTCAGCATAATTCCTTCCATTATACAGCGCCATTGCCTCAATGAAAATTTTTGGCTGAATGAAATAGAATGACTCAAGCTTCGGTGCACGCACAAGTTTTCGATTCAAATCTTTCTCTGACAGTTTGTAAGTTAATACACCGGCTTTATATGATAGAATGACAACATTCTCTTGTGTTTGATCATTGAACATCAGCCTTGCTTTCGCATGCGCTGCGGTGATCGACTCGAAGGGCATAACGCATACAACAACTAGAAGTGGTAATATAAAAGAGTTTTTCATGATGATATTTTAGGTTGGATTGATTGTAATATGCTTCAAATTAATCGTTTCTTCGCCCGCGACGACGATTCTCTTCACGCTCTTCCTTTACTTGCTCCATTGTCTTAACCTGTCCGGAGCGCTCATATTTCATCACCAGAGCATTGACATCATCCAAAGCAATTTTTTCAGCTTCGGTAATCTCCTTACTGTTCTCGCGAATTTTTTTAGTGGATGCAATAAATGCGTACCCGATCTTCTGATAAGCTTGCTGGCGATCACTCATCGTGAGAGTTTTTTCACCTACTACCTCTCCCTCATTTAAGTTGCGATCCCAAAGAATCTCCATCACTCTCTTCGTCGCAGGTGCTGAAATGCGAATGTAACCCATGTAGCGGGCATAAACCATACTGTAAAACACAAGCGCGTCATTAGGCTTATTGCGTTTATCAAATGACTTTGCGAATAGGTAACTCACAAGAGCCGCCTTCTTTCTGTGTTTCGCCTCTAGATAAGCTCGGGCGTGCTTTTCTACACCCTGCCAGTCCTCGATCTTGTCACTTATTTCTACCATACGGAACATGGCATTCGCTTGTGTACCCACATCGTCTTTTGCACGCTTAACTACCTCATCAAGCATTCTGACGGCATCCTTATTGTCAGCTTTCGAGTTGGAGCGCCCCTTGACATCAGCAACGCCAAGCATTGCCTTGAACTCCAACCCAGTTTTGTCACTGCGAGTCAGCAGCTCCTCATAATACGGTAGGGCCTGCTTGGGAGCTGAAGTCTTTTCTCTCAGGTAGTCAGCCACCCGAATTAAGACAAAGTTGGTCAAATCCTTTGGCTTGAATTCGGTTTTCAGATCACTAAATAGTGCCTTAATGTCAGCATTGTAGCGCATTACATCATCAGCTTTTTTCTCCTTCTCAGCTTTCTTGATTTGGTCTTCGTATACACCAATGATAGCAATACGTAAGAGCGCCAACGTACGCTTATTCGAGAGATCAATACCCGGGAAATTGTAATACAGCTTCTTGAGCATCACAGGCGTGTTACCCTTGGTCTCTAAAAATGCATCCGAGTAAGCATTGACCACCTCCTCCAGGAAGAACTGTCGTTTTTTACCAGCTAACTCTGTAATCATTGCCTGCAGGTTATCTAACCCCTCCTGCTCTCGATCGACAGCTCGCATTGCAGGCATCGCATAAACTACCACTTGTGGCTTGTATGGAGAATCGGCATACTCTTTCAGAAACTTA
>JABHEX010000270.1 GCA_018676385.1 Akkermansiaceae bacterium | reverse complement strand
GAAAGATTTTTCTTTCTTGGGGAAATACCCCCAGTCCCATAAAGCCGGAACACCCGCCATCTCCCAGTGTCCGCTCGGAGTGTCTTTGCCCGATGAGATTTCCTTGGCACATGCATAATTTCCTAACAAAATGCTAGGTTGGCTCATGCCATCGGGGAATGACCCAGTGCTCGTGTGGTAGGCATGAAGCAGGCCAAGTGATGCCATGTGGGGTAATTGAAGGGGTTTTCCTTGCTGGGAAAACTTCTGGGCAATATGGCCAAGGGTATCGGCGCCAGCATCTCCGAACTGGTCGGCATCAGCGGACGAGCCGATACCAAAGGAATCGAGAACCAGCCAGATGATGCGTTTGGGGGGCATGAGATTAAGTGCTTATTGTCTGGTGTATGACGGGTGACTGAGCTGGTGCGCTATCTGATACTGTAATGGCTTTTTTTATTTTTTCTGCGGCTTGTTCCCAATCGGCTTCAGTACGCGCATGGATCGTTGCTATTGCCCTATCAGACGATTTCCCGATGGTGATAAAATCACTGAGTCCGACCGCGAAATCGATGTCATCCTCAGCACGTATACGACCACCGCCGAGTTCGACGACTGCCATGCCGAGTGCGCGTGTATCGATGTTGGAAACGAACCCAGTTTCTTGGAGATGAACTGGTTTAATGACCTCGGCTTTGCTGAGATACTTGTCAGGTTTTTCAATCAAATCGATAGGCCCTCCAAGGGAATGCACCATTCTGCCGAAACGTTCAGCTGCTCTACCGCTGACTAGTTCTGCTTCCAACATGGTTGTGGCATCGAACGGGTTGTCAGTGATTTCACTTAGCATGAGAAGCTCGGTGCAAAGAGAGAATACGACTTGAAGTAGGCGTGGATTCTGATGATCGTTGGTGAGGAAATTAATTGCCTCGTGTACCTCTAATGCGTTGCCCACCGTTGATCCCAGAGGTTGGTTCATGTCAGTGATCAAGGCGCTCGTGTTCACACCCGTGGCGTTTCCGATGTCTACAATACTTTGGGCAAGTGCCACGGATTCTTCCGGAGTTGGCATGAATGCGCCACTACCCGTTTTTATATCCATACACAGGCAATCAAGCCCAGCGGCAAATTTTTTCGATAAAATTGAAGCGGTGATTAGTGGGATGGACTCCACAGTCGCTGTGATGTCGCGCGTGGCGTAGAAGCGCTTATCCGCTGGTGCAAGCTTGCCGGTCTGCCCGATGATGGCGACTCCGCACTCGCGTACTGTTTTCCGGAACAAATTGTTGTCTGGAGTTGAATTGTATCCCGGTATGGCATCGAGCTTATCCAGCGTGCCGCCTGTATGGCCCAGTCCACGGCCAGAGATCATAGGGACGTATCCGCCACAAGCTGCCAGTAGTGGGCCGAGCATCAGGGACACGCTGTCACCCACTCCTCCAGTAGAATGCTTGTCGATGATAGGCCCGGAAAAATTTTCCTGTTTCCAGTTTAATACATCACCCGTGTCACGCATTGCTAGGGTGAGTGCAGCAGTTTCATTAGACTTCATACCCTGGAAATATATGGCCATGGCGAAAGCTGCGATTTGTCCCTCACTAATTGATTCATCGGCAATGCCGCTGGAAAAAAACTGCAATTCTTCGGCGCTTATTAGTTCACCATCGCGTTTTTTGCGAATTATTTCTTGCGGTAGCATATTAGGAAAAGATCTTGGTAATACAGGGCCAGGCGATGTGCCCAAGATAGATGCCTAGGATACCCAGCACGCCAGCAAGGGCATTGGGGGCGGGTAATGGCATTTTGAGTGCAGTAAAGAGCACGCCAACGACAAATCCCGTAAACAGAGACAACAGAATGATGGTTAAGTATTGTGGCATAAACCACACCTACATGATCTATTTGAGCATGTCGAGAATCGGCTGTGGCCACACACCAAACATAATGATGCTGGAGGTCAGGACTGCTATCACATATTTGGTAATGGTAGGCACCTCTAGTGGGGCGTCATTATGCGGATTATTCCAATACATTGCTTTGACCACTTTGAGGTAGTAGTAGAAGCCTGTTGCGACACTGACAAAAGCAATAGCGATCAGCCACCAACTGACATTCGTTTCAATAGCAGATCTAAAAATGAAGAACTTCCCCCAAAATCCGGCAGTGAGTGGGATTCCAGCGAGTGCTGCCATAGAAATCGTCAGGCAGCTTGCAAGGAGCGGGTTTCTTTTGCCAAGCCCATCGAATGCATCAATTGTATCGCTATTTTCTTGATCACGAACTAATGCAAGAATGAAGAATGCAGTGAATGTCATAATCAAGTAGATACCCAAGTAGAATGCCACGGAGGTAAAGTCGATTGACCCAATTCCCATGAGCAAAAACCCGGCGTGTGCAATCGAGGAGTAAGCTAGAAGTCGTTTGAAATTCTGTTGAGAAATAGCTGCCAAGTTGCCATAAAGAAGTGTTGCACCTGCTATGATATAAAGTGCTGTTTGGAGTTGTGTTTTGACGGGTGAATCAGCCATGAGAAATGGTTCGAGCACCATCATCATCACAACGAAACCAGCTGCCTTGGATGCAACAGAGAGATATGCTGTCACGGGTGTGGGAGCACCTTGGTAGACATCAGGAATCCAAAGTTGCATCGGGGCAGCACCTACTTTGAATCCGAAGGCAATGAGTAATAAGGCCAGGCCAAAAAGCAATCTAGTCTGGTTGATTTCTGGCTCGGTGAGGTCAATTGCTGAGAGATCCATTGTGCCAGTTGCTCCGTAAATCCATGCGATGCCATACACGAGAAAACCGGTGGATAGAGCGCCTAAGATCAAATATTTAACTCCTGCCTCGAGTGAGCCCACATTCCTGCGCATGTATGCGACCATTACGTAGAAGGCGATTGTGACCAGCTCGAGTGCAACGAAAATAGAAACTAGATCTCGAGCTGATGCCATCCACATCAGACCAGCACAGGTGAAAACTGGTAGGCAGAAAAACTCACCAAGTGCGGTGCCTGAATCATCGCCCGACGTGTAGCGAGATAAAACCCTTTTCATATCTACCGACATGAGAAGCACAAGAATCGTGGCGGCTAGTGCAATGACTTTGAAGTATCTCGCATAAGAGTCATAGTCATAAAACCTCTCCATCCAAGCAGGGGTGGTGCAGTTTCCGCATGCAGTAAGCTCAAGTATGAGAATGCCCGCCAGACCAGCTGCGGCGATCAGCCCAATGCGGGTTTTGCTGCCGTCGGTAAAGGCCTCAAGGAGTAGCAAAAGAATACCTAGGCCAACGGTGATGAATTCAATAAGGTGTGGTTGCATGATAAATAGGTCAGTTATGACTTATTTGATGTTAATAAACTGAAGAATGATTTGCGGGTAGAATCCCACCAAAAGTAAAGTGGCGGCTAGTAGGTAGGTCGGGATTTTATCGCAGATAGAAATATCAGTGACTGTCTCGGTAGATTTTACCAGTGGGCCTTGGAATACGCGACGGAATGCGCGCAACATGTAAACGGCGCTGATCACGACACCCCACAGAGCGATAATGGTTGTCCACTGAACCCAGCCCATGTCGATCTGGCCACTGGCGTCTTTCCAGTCAGCAAAACCTGCAAAGAACACCATCACTTCGCCTGCGAAGTTAGCGAGGCCTGGTAAACCAATAGAGGCCATGCCCGCGAGTCCAAACAAAAAGGCCAACGCAGGTGCCGTTTTGGCAAGGCCACCGAGTTGCGTTATTTCCATTGTGCTTGTTTTGCGTTCGATCACAGAAGCCAATGAAAATAAGAGAGCGATGGATATACCGTGAGCAAACATCAATAGAATAGCAGCAGGTTCGGCAATCGAGTTGTTTTCATTCGCAGCAAGCGCGGCTACAGCAAGAAAGATATAGCCCATGTGCATCACTGATGAATTACCGAGCATCAAATCGAGGCGCTTTTGATTCAGCGTGACTAGGCCTACCCAAATGATATTACCTAACAAGAGAACGCATATCCATGGGAGCCAGTGTGCCATGCCTTCGGGGGCGACTTTCATCCCGATTACTAACAATCCGTAAAGCCCAAACTTTTTCAATACACCGGCGTGTAACATCGCCACTGGTGCGGGGGCGCTGGCATAAGCAGCTGCCGCCCATGAGTGGAATGGAAAAAGCGATACAAGAGTGCCGAAGCCGATAATGAGAAGTAGTGCAATCTCATTCTGATGTTTGGGCGCAGCTGTGAGATCGGTGAACGACCATGATGGCATCTGATTCATCGCAAGTATGAGGCCCGCGAGAAGCACAATGGAACCTAATGCTAAGTAGATGGTAATTTTCCATGCAGCTTCTTTGCGGTTACCGCTGCCCAAGATGCCGATCATCAGGAAGGTTGGAATCAGTGCTAGCTCATGGAAGGCATAATAGAAAAAGACGTCTGTGGAGAGAAAAGCACCGATGGCACCCGCGGCAATCATCATGGTGCTGGCGAACCATATTTTTTCACGACCCTCAGGGCACTTACCGCTGTAGACGGCGGCTAAGGTGACAATCACAGAGAGGATTAGCATGACCGTACCAATTCCAGTGAGACCAAGGCTAAGTTGGATGTCAGGATTTTCGAGAACTTGGAATCCGGTATTCCAGCATGAACAATTCCATGTGGAGGCAGCGTAGCCAGCACCCAGACTATTGACTAGTGCAGCGCTCAGAGCTGTTTTGCGTGCTGGGGCACCAGCAAAAATAGCAACTGCTGCCAGAAGCGGGATGAGTATGAATGCAAACAACATGGTATGGTGTGGGTCTTATATGTCCTAGAGGACTTATTTGGCAAAAACAGTGAAATAAATTACGAGAACGGCACCCAAGCCCATCAGGTAGGCGTAACTGGACAGGCTTCCATTTTGAGCAAAGCGCCGGAAGATGTTACCAACCCCTTGTGCCGAGCGAGCGGCGCCGCCAACAAGCAGACCGCCGATGATAAACTCGTCAAAGAAATGCACTAAGGCTGCTATGGCATCTTGAAAAACAGTGACCAATCTTTGATAGATTATATCGAGGTAGAACTTGTTGCGGAAGAGGGGAATGCTGATTGGTTCTTTGTCTTTGCCGAAGTAAAGTAGGAATGCGAAAACGAAACCCGTTGCAAAAGCGCCGAGTGACATGAGCACTAACTTGTCACCAAAGTGCGGCACTGCGTGTACTTCTACATGGCCATTTGTGGGAAAGAATTGGCTAAAGAAGGGGGAAGCAATTACTGCTACTGCGAGAAGAGCAAGTGGGACCCACATGACGACAGGAGCCTCTCTGGCATCCTCCGATCCGCTGTCTCTTGCTTTCCCCAAGAAAGCAATAAAGAACAGACGGAACATGTAAAATGTAGTCAGGGCAGCAACTCCAATAGCGATATAGAGAAGTGGGCTATCTTTTGCGGCGATAAGAATATTTTCTTTCGAATAGAAACCAGACGTGAAGGGAACTGCCGTCAGGGAGAGCGTTCCAATGAGGAATGTGATTGCTGTGATGGGCATCTTTTTGAGTAGCCCACCCATTTTCCAGATGTCCTGCTCGTGATGACAAGCGTAGATGACAGCGCCAGATCCAAGAAATAGAAGTGCTTTGAACCATGCGTGAGTGAATAGGTGAAACATACCAGCTTCAGGGGCAATCAAGCCAACTGCCATAACCATATAACCCAGCTGGGAAAGCGTTGAGTAGGCGAGAATTTTTTTAATGTCATTTTGCTGAGTCGCCATGAGTGCGGCCACTAATGAGGTAATACCACCTACCCATGCGATGACGTCAGGGGCGTTGCCCAGAATCCCCATGTTTTCAGCAGTAATGCCCAAAGAGAAAAACGTGCGAGCCATCATGTAAACACCCGCTGCAACCATGGTGGCAGCGTGGATCAGTGCCGAGACCGGCGTGGGACCTTCCATGGCATCGGGAAGCCAAACATGAAGTGGAAGCTGGGCAGATTTACCAACCGCACCACAGAACACCAGCAGGATGGCCGTGCCCGCGAGATATGTGCCTGCAGTATCTAGACTCGCGCCGTTCATAGCTTCAAAGACCACAGTTCCGGTGATAGCCCACAGCATGAGGATACCTATCATGAAACCAAAATCACCTATGCGGTTGACCAGAAAAGCTTTCTTCGCTGCATCTGCGGCAGTGTCTTTCTGGTACCAATGACCTATGAGTAGATAGGACGAAAGCCCGACCAGCTCCCAGAAGATGAACATCATCACAAAATTGGATGATAGCACTATGCCAGTCATCGAAAACATGAACAGCGAAAGGCAACCAAAATAACGAGCCTTGGCTGGGTCGTCCCTCATATAGCCAAGCGAGAAAATATGAACAAGTAGGCCTATGCCTGTCACTACAATCATCATGCAGGTAGCAAGTTGATCGAGCTTAAAACCTATATTCAATCTCAAGGTTCCTGCTTCGATCCAATTGAAAGAGCTTGCGAAGTCCTTACCCAGTAACAGGACAGCGATAATGAATGTAGCTAATACTGATATTGTCGAGAGTGCCGATGACAAGGCTGCGCTTTTTTTCAAGCCGAGTTGAATGATCGCAGCACTGGCAATAGGAATCAGGAGCAGGAACCAGGGAAGATTTTCCATTGTTGAGTCAGATGTAAAAGTTGTATTGGCAGCTTGAAGCTTATCCTCTGAGTGAGGTTAGTTCATCGGTTTGAATGGTCTGTCGGGCACGATACAAAGATACGATGATTGCCAGTCCTACCGCGACCTCAGCGGCAGCGACGGTGATGACAAAAAAGACGAGCATCTGGCCATCGTAATCGGGTAATCCGTCCACGGTATGAAATCGGGAAAACGCAACAAGAGTGAGTGAGGCAGCAGCTAACATCATTTCAAGGCACATGAATATGACGATGATATTTCGGCGAATGATGACCCCTGCTAGCCCAATGGCAAATAGTAGGCCGGATATCATTAGATACTCGTTGAGCGTCGGAGTTGGGAGTGAATCAAATGGCATAACCTAGGTTTATTTGCTGTTTTTTCTTGAGAGAGACACGCAGCCGATGGTTGCAACCAGAAGAAGAACCGCTACCATTTGTAATGGAAAATTGTAATCTGTGTAGAGTTTCTTCCCAAGAAGGTGTGTATCAGGAAGACGCCCATCTTTTAATCTCTTGTGAATCATTGTGTTTTTGTCAAAATTTGTGGCAGCTTGTTCCAGTTCAAGAGCGGGTATGTCGCGCAAGCTATCTTGATTATTGATTACCCCAGTGAGCTGAAAGACGAGCATGAGCGGTATTACTATGCCTGCTGCGAGTGCGGCGGGACGAAAGCTTGTGTTTTCCTCTGCTTTCAGATCCAGAAGCATAATAATAAAGATAAATAGCACCATGATTGCACCTGCATAAACTAATATCTGGAGGATGCCTATGAGGTAGGCATCAAGACCGACAAATAATGCGGCTAGCCCGAGGAAGCTCAAGACCATTGAGAGTGCCGATGATACAGGGTTGCGCATAAACACAACCATTGTTCCGCCAATCAACATGATAGCGGCAAAAATATAAAAGAGAGGGGATGGCATTGTAAGTTGTTGGCAGGCTACTTGATTTCGTTCCATTTATTGACGAGTCCGGTGCGAACCCCGCCTATCTCGTAGAGGCGTTTCTTATCATTCACCATGTCTTCACGGCTTAAACCTGTCATGGCGTAATCTTTGCGAAGGTAAATGGCTTGCTCAGGACAAACCTCCTCACACATGCCGCAATAGATGCAGCGTGTCATATCGATGTCGAATTCTTTGGGGCGTTTCTCAACTTTCGCCCATGGATCATCCGATTCGATTTCATCTGGGATGATGGCGATTGCCTTCGGCGGACAAATGAATTCGCAGAGCTGGCAGGAGACGCAGCGCTCGCGCTGTTCCTCGTCAGTGACAAGTGCAGGCACGCCACGGTAGTAATCAGGAAGCTGGTCGTCCCATTTTTGTTCCGGATACTGCATGGTCACACCCAAGCCGGAGGAGTTAAAGTTTTCATTGGCACCGGGCGTTTTTCCAAGCATAGAGCGAATCGCGTGCATGAATGTGATGCATAGTCCCTTGATGACAGCTGGAAGATAAATTTTTTCCAGTAATGTAAGTTTTGGGCGGGTGACTTTGATGGTGGCCATTTTTTAAGACGGAATTAGTTAACTAGCATCATGATGCCGGCTGTGAGGAAGATGTTGACTAGAGCAAGTTCGAAAAATACGACCCATCCGAGTTTCATCAGTTGATCGTAGCGAAAACGCGGAACGGTCCAACGTACCCAAATAAAGAAGATTACAAAGCCAATGACTTTAGCGAGAAATGCTCCCAAGTGAATTAAGCCGCCGAATGTCATTTCTGAAATGGCTGCGTCGAGCCCAAATCCAACCGACCAACCACCGAAAAATAAGGTGACAATCAAGGCCGATCCGACAATCATTGCGGCGTATTCACCCAGAAAAAAGAGTGCAAATTTCATTGATGAATACTCAGTGTGATACCCACCGACAAGTTCTGTTTCACACTCTGGAAGATCAAATGGCATGCGGTTTGTCTCAGCAAAAATGGATGTTGTGAAGACTACAAACGAGATAAACAAAGGGATCAGCAAAAGAATTCTTTCCGTGGTAAGCCCCTCACCCCATAAAGGGAGTAATAGCCATCCATTGTCGGCTTGGTGTTGTACGATGTCGGATAGATTGAGTTGACCGAAGACCATGAGCACCGGAATTACTGACAGGCCAAGTGCAATTTCGTAAGAGATCATCTGCGCACACGAACGCACGCCTCCGAGGAACGAATACTTGTTGTTTGATGCCCACCCGGCAAAAGTAATGCCATAAACGGAAAGTGAAGCGATGGCAAAAACGAAGAGAGGACCGGCATCAATGTCTGCTATGACAAGTTTGATGCTTTCCCCAAATACTGTGATTTGGCTTCCAAACGGAATCACACACAGCGTGAGAAAGGCTGGAACAGCAGTCAGCGCAGGTGCAATAGTGAAGAAAAATTTACGAACGTGATCAGGGACTAGGTCTTCCTTGAGCAAATTTTTCAAACCATCGGCAAGCGGTTGGAGTAATCCGGAAAGTGGGATATCCTTTTTAAAGCCAAATAAAGTGAGGGGGATACCGACGCGGTTTGGCCCAACACGATCCTGAATGATAGAGGAAACACGGCGTTCGGCATAGGTTGAATATGCGATGATTGGCAGTATCAGTACGAAGGTGAAGATGAAAATCTTCACAGCGGTGCTGATGACTAATACAAGAAAGGGGTCCATTTTTTAGGCAGAATTGGCGGAGGGTTTTGGTAATGACTTATCCAACGATTTCGCCGGTTGCTTTGCGAGCAGTTTCTCGATCTATCAATGGGATGGATACGCCAGTTTCAATTACTGTCACGCCGCTATTAGGGATTTTTGACAGGGTATAATCATTTAATACATCAAAACTCTTAGTGATGATCTCGGATAGTTGGTCGATACTTTGCGGGGTGTCGTTGGATGGCTCGCCGGATAAAGCATTGATGAGGTCGCGTATTGCTTCCCAATCGACACGGGCGTCACCTGGTGGAATACAGGCTGCGTTGAGCTTCTGGAGACGACCAGCCACGTTAATCATACTGCCTCGCTTTTCTGTGCTGCTGGCACCAGGAAACACAATATCACTTGCTTGTGCGGTAGCACTTGCCGAGGTGTTAAGTGAGACAATTAGCTCGAGGTTGTCCAAATCTTCGTTAGTCAATTGCGCTGCCTCGGTGAGGTCTTCGCTGGCGACGACGATTGCTTTGATTTGGCCAGAGCGGATGGATTCGCAGATGGCATCCATTTTATCTGCTGGATTTTTGTCATCTAGGATAAGCTTTGCGCCAGTGGTGTTTGGGTTTTTGTCAGAGGAAACGAGCATCTCATCTGGTGTCTGAGCACGAGCCACAATAGCTAACCTATCTGAACCTAGTTCGGATGCCAGTGTGCGCATCATAAAGAGCTCTTCGTTAGTCTGGCGTGCAGATGCGATCACTGCGATCTCATTAGCATCGTATTGTTTTAGTGCATCAGCGGCTGCATCAAGAGCGTTTTCCCAGCAAGTTTCTTCGTGCACACCATCCGCTTTGATCAGGCAAGCAGTCAGGCGATCATCATCAGTGGGGCAGGTGTAGGATAAGCGATGAGAGTCTGGGATCCAACAAGAGTTCACCTCATCATTTTGGCGTGGAGTGATGCGAAAGATTTTATTGCCTCGAGTCCAAATAGTAATGTTAGCACCGGTTCCACAGTTGGTGTCTATGCTATCGGTCTCCTTCAGAAACCAAGTACGCATCTGAAAACGGAAATCATTACTAGTGAGCGCGCCTACGGGGCAGATATCCACAGTATTGAGACCATAATTATTTGTGAGTTCACGACCTGGGTAGATGCCAACAGTAGTGTGAGTACCACGTTCCGAAAATCCCAAGACGGGATCGTCAGCCACCTCGTCCATAAAGCGAATACAGCGTGAGCACATGATGCAGCGTTCATCGTCCAGACGAATGCGCGGGCCGATTTTCACATTTTTAGGCTTTTTGACTTTATCTTCTTTGAAGCGTGATTCGCCTTTGCCGTGTTCGACAGAGAACTCCTGTAGTCGGCACTCACCAGCTTGATCACAAATAGGGCAATCCAAAGGGTGATTAATCAAGAGAAATTCCATGACGCCCTCGCGGCATTTTTCCACAAGATCGCCGGTAGTGCGGATACCCATGTTTTCGCCAACGGTGTTTGCGCAGGCGATTACTGGCCGTGGCATCCAGCCTATTTCTTGGTAACCATCGTCGCCGTATGTTGGTTCCTCACCCGGCGCGGGGCGTGCTGGCATGCCCATCTGGACCAGGCACATACGGCAGTTTCCTGGTGAGGAAAGTTTTGGGTGGTAACAGTAGTGAGGAACTTCTTTTTCGGCAATTTTACAAGCCTCGATCATACGTGTGCCTCGAGGCACTTGAATCCAGTGGCCGTCGATCTGCACGTTGACCATGCCTTTTTCAGCGGCGCGATCCTTGGGTAGTTGGGTAGTGGTGGAATCACTCATGGCTGATTAACTAATATTCTTGAGTTGCCGTTTTGCTTCAGGTGACAGGTATTCGTTATCCTCTGATGTCTCGGCTTCTAATTCATCGCGGAATTTGGAAATCATTGCTTCAACAGGCCATGAAGCAGCTTCACCAAAAGCACAGACGGTGCGGCCGTCGATTTGATAGGCGACGTCCTCAAGCGTTTGGATATCTTCAGGAGTGGCTTTACCATCAACGATACGGTCGGAGATTTTGCGCATCCACATCGAGCCTTCGCGGCATGGTGTGCATTGACCACAAGATTCATGGGCGTAGAAGTGGTTGATGTTATTCAATACCCAAGACATCTTGCGCGAGTCATCCATGACGATTACGCCACCTGAGCCTGCCATTGAACCACAGGCTGCCATGGTGTCAAAATCCATTGGGATATCGTAAAAACCTAGCTCTTTTTGGTTTTCGCCATTGCCGATTTTAAAAGTTTCGTCACATCGCAGGATTTTTGCCGATGATCCCCCGGGGATACAAGCTTTGAATGTTCTGCCATCAAGTGGTCCACCACAAACGTCATTAAGTAGTTCGCCCATGGTGATTTTCCCAACCTCGACTTCATAATAACCTGGTTTTTTGACGTCACCAGAAACACATAAAATTCGTGTTCCAGTATTACGGGGAGTACCGAGTTTGGCGTACTCTGCGCCACCCATTTCGATAATGTGTTTAACGTGACAGATTGATTCCACATTATTCACGATGGTGGGTGCCATGTAGAGACCGAGTGCCGCAGGGAAGTAGGGCGGTTTGATGCGAGGATATGGGCGCTTGCCCTCGAGGGACTCTATCAGACCGGTTTCCTCGCCGCAAATGTAGGCGGCGGCACCGCGGTGAATATAAATTTCCAGATCAAATCCAGAACCTAGAATATCAGACCCTAGAAAATTTTTCTCACGAGCCTCTTCGATGGCTTTTTCCATCAGAATGGCAGCCTCAGGAAACTCCTCACGCATGTAGATATAGGCGGTGTGTGCACCGATGGCCAGCGCTGAGATTAGCATACCCTCAATGAGCTGGTGCGGATCTTGGTGAACGATGTAGCGGTCTTTGAAAGTGCCAGGTTCGGACTCGTCACAATTGCAGATCAAATAGACGGGTTTGCTATTGTTAGGCGGGATAAATCCCCATTTGACTCCTGTGGGGAATCCTGCGCCACCGCGTCCACGTAGTCCGGATATCTTAACCTCATTTGTGATATCCTCAGGATTCATCTTGAGAGCTTTTCTTAACTGCTCATAGCCACCGTCTTTGAGATAGCATGCGATCGATGGATCCCAACCTTTGCGATCGATATTTTTAAATATCATACGGTGCTCGCATGAGTCCGGCTCTTTACCTGGGAGGTAACTGATTTTGCTCATTGATGGGGAAGTTAGTTGTTGTATTGGCCGATCAAATTTTCGGCCTTTTCAGGGGCTACGTCTTCGTGGAAATCATCATTGACTAGGCAGACTGGACCAGTCCCACAGGATGCAAGACATTCAGCAAACTCGACTGACCACAGACCGCATGGGGATACAGCGATTGGATTGTGGTGAGAATCGCTATTGGAACGATCGATTCCTGTGAGTTCGCAAATGCGATCCATGAGTTCAGCAGAACCTGCCATTGCACATGATAATGTGCGGCAGACTCTAAAGTGGTATTTACCCGGCGCATGTTCACGGAAACCTGGATAGAATGATACCACTTCGTGCACTTGCATTGGCTCAAGCCCTAGTTTTTGAGCGACCCACTCAGTAGCTTCACGATTTATGAATCCAAATTCATGTTGAACGATGTGAAGCAGTGGCAGTACTGCTGAGCGTTTCTGGTCATTTGGATATTGGGCGATGCGGGTCTCCGCCGCATCCTCGATTTCGGGCGAGACGGCGAAAGCTGGGAATGTTGTTTGAGTTTTCATTTTCAAATAACGAGTAGTTACTGAGACCAAAATTTATCGGTCACACTCACCCATGACAAAATCTAGCGACCCCAGAATAGCGGGTACATCAGAGACCATATGACTTGGTATGAGGTGGGATAGAATTGAGAGATTTACAAAAGATGGGGAGCGAATTTTCATGCGATGTGGAACGCCACCTCCTTTGGAATTAATGTAAAAGCCGAGTTCGCCTTTTGGATTTTCTGCAGCGAAATACACTTCACCTTCAGGGGCATCGATACCTTGTGTAGCGATGATGAAGTGATGAATAAGCTCCTCCATGCTGGTGAGCACTTTTTCCTTCGCGGGCAGAAGGTTTTTTGAGTCGGCAATATTAACAGGGCCATCTGGTAGTGTGGCAATAAGTTGGCGAATGATACGAATTGACTGTCGCATTTCCTCCATACGCACGAGG
>JABHEX010000269.1 GCA_018676385.1 Akkermansiaceae bacterium | reverse complement strand
CATCCACATCGGAATACGGATATCTTCTAACTCGTCGTAGATGTTATTACGCGAGTAATCTACAGGGTTAATCACATCAAGTACGCGGAACAGATCCGTACGCCCCCAGATCACCTGCTGCTTGCCTAGGCGGAAGTTAATTTCGTTATCACCGCTTCCCAGTAGAGTGGCATCCACATAAAGTTCACGCAGCCAGTCGGCGCGATCACTAAATATTTCCGGTGATGCTAATTCTTTTTTGTCGGCATCCATGTAGTCATTGATGCAGCCGCGGCTGTCAGTATCACAAGGGCGCACCGGCACGCCGAAGGCAACCCCATCAGCATGGTTGCGCAGATGATCGCCTAGGGTAATCATGCCGACATTAGGGTTGTCGGGATAGCTATCAACGAATGTATTACCCGCCAGCATGCCTGTAGGACCAGAAAATGTTCCTACGGGCGCCCCGGTAATCTCCTCAACCCGCGGCCCTAAAATGTTAATTGCCGCGAAGTTACCTACACCGAGACCGCCGGCAGGACCAAGGCCACTGCCGTTAACCGGCACGATCGTAGGTGCACCAATATTGGCCAATCCGTAGGAGTTTAGAAACGCTGCACCACCGGCCTTATCGCCATATTCATCGTCATTCAAATCGTACACGGCGTCGTAGCTAATGCGCATAATACCGTTGACGCTGACATTGCTAAATGGGCCAACGTCGCCAATGAATTTTAATCCCTCCAGCTGGAAGCCGCTGCGCGCTTTGGAAATACCGATATCTTTGCGGTGGTGAACCACCTCTTCGCCAAAACCGGACCATTCGACGTCTCTACTAAGAGCACTTTCAACCATTGTAGCACTGGCAATTCCAGCGACTGTAAGGCCAAAGGCCAGACGTTTCATAGAGCTTTGTAAATACATAGTGTTGCTCCTTTTCTAGTTTAATTATTTTCTGAAGGGTGATTGATACCAAGTACCACAGCTATCACAAATCTTCAGACGGGGCTTGTGAGTGATTCCGCTGGATAATTTCACCGGCATCATCAGACAATTGGGTTATAAAATTCGGTTTAAATACCAGTACCCAAGACGGCACTAGCCAGAGAGCGGCGATACCGTTGAGCACTACCATGACACTGAGCAGCAGTGCCGCATCGGCCTGGAAGCGTAAATCGGAGAGAAAAATCCACATCATGATCCCAGCAATCAAAGTAATTGCTGTAAAGCTGACCGCCAGCCCAGTGGTACACAGTGCCGCACGCACCGACTCTCGCAGGTCACCACGACGCACCATCTCCTCGCGGATACGGTCCATCATATAAATGGAATAATCGATACCGACACCTACGCCGACCGCAATAATCGGCACAGTATTAATATTGATGCCGACCTCTGCCAAGCCCATGTAGGCATAGGTAAGCGTAGTGGCGAAGAACATTGCCACGAACATCATGAAACCGGCCTGGAGCGAGCGGTAGAAAATCATTACAAAAGCGAAGATCAGCAAAAATACCAGCGGCAACACAACCTTGTTAGTATCGAAGGCCGCTTCGTTCATTGCTGCTGTTACACCGATGGTACCGCCAGCAAGGCGAATACTTAGACCATCAACCTTGCCATCATTTTCTTCGATCCACTGCTTAGCCGTGTGGATAGCACGACGGATAGTCTCACCCTGGTGATCTTTATAAAAAAAGACTAGGTTAGCTACACGTTCCGAAGGATCAACAAACTCTTTCAAAGCCCCAGGAATTGGGCTAGACGCCATGTAGGCAAACATCAAACCACCCACATAAAACTCATCTTTGGGTATCTGCTGCCAGCGCGGATCGTTATTGTGCAGTAACCGATTTACTTGTTTTATAAGGTCGGGCATCCCCTTGGAACCACCCACATCTGGATCGAGCAGCATATGGCGTTGCAGAGCTTCTAGCTCTCGCAGCACCTCGGGCTTTTTCATACCCCCCTCATCGCGATGCTCGGCGACTATATAAAGCTCCTCTGAACCAGGAAAACTGTCGTTGATCGCTTTAGACGAGATATTGTAGTCGTGATCCTGATACAGAATAGGTGATCCAGGCTCCGATTCACCGATGGTCACATGGGAGGCTACAAAACCACCACCAACGGTGAGAACCAGTCCGACCATCAAAATTAAGGCTGGATTAGCGACGACAACCCCGCTGGCGGAATCAGCGACGTGACGCAACACATTTTGTTTTAGCTGTGTTTTGGACGGTTTAGGCAGCACAGACAACAGCAAAGGGACGGCTAACAGCACGGTTATAATGATGCTCAGCGCCCAAAGAGACGAGTAGTGGGCCAATTTGGTATTAAGTGGAATAGAGCCAATTGCAATCAGCAATAGTCCCACTGCGTCTGAGACAACTCCCAATGAGCCTGGGCGGAACAGGTTTTCAAAAGTACGCCGTGCAGCATCATGAGAATTTCTCGTTTCCTCAAGTTCTGCATAGTAACGCTCAACTAGCTGAATACCATGCGACATCGCTCGCGCCGAGATTAGAAAGGGAATCACCAAACCCAGTGGATCGAGGTTGTAGCCAAACAGCGAAATAATCCCAATGCCCCAAGTAGTAGACACCAACACTCCAGCCAACGGAACCAGCACGCCATACCATGAACGAAAATGAAAAATCAGTAGCGTTACCATAATCAGCGCAGTAAAAACTAAAATCTGGAAAATTTGATCTTTGTAGTAATAGGCCCAGCCAACCAGCACCGGCTGACCAGTGGCATAGATATTGATCCCTTCGCGAGCATAATCTGCGCGCAATTGTTGTAACTGCGCAAAGGTCTTTTCGTAATCGAGCGCTCCCTCGTTGAGCTGTGCCTTAATTAACGCGGTCTTCATGTCGGACGAGACCAAAGGGCCATAGACCTGAGGATTAGCGACAACTGCCTTACTCAGCTCAGTCAATGCCTCTGCACTCATCAGGGGGTCTTGGGGTCTATAATATGGGTCCGAGACAATATTGCCCATCTCAGTGAGCCACACCTTTCGAGTCGTGCGGTGAGTAAAACTAGAAACTAGATTATGGTTAACGCCAGGCAGATTATCCACGGCTTGAGTCACATGGTGGATGAGCTCTAACGTCTCGTTGGAAAATATGTTTCCCTCTTCAACTTCAACGCCCACTATGATCACATTAGCGCCGCCAAAGTTATCTTTTATCTCATTGTGAAGTTCGATATAAGGATGTTTTTGTGGCAGTAAGTCTGCAAAATCTGAGTACATTTTTACACTGGGTATCTGCCATGCAAAAAACAATGTCATAACAAAAATCGCCAGAAGAACCAATTTAGGATTGGCAAACAGACTTATTTCAACTCGATTAAAAAAATGAGATTGCTCAGACATTCAGTAATTTTCCATATTGATACTGCACTTAAAGAGAGGCGTCTAAAGACAGGGGCAGTAAAACACCCCATCCGCCGGCTACAAGGGCGCGTTGATTATCCAGCGCAACCCCAGCACGAAAGTATGTCGGTATATCGGGCGTTTCGACTTTCCGCCAGGCCCCTTCCGACCATTGAAGAATAACGCCCTGATCGCCGGTGGCTATAAGCTTTTCACCCACCATCAAAAATTTGTAGATTGGAGAGTCAGTAGGTGTTTCGGTTCGCTCCCAGCTCTCTCCACCGTCGCGGGATCGCATAATCACACCCTGCAAACCTCCCACCCAACCGTTACCCACAAGATCAAAGTGAACTGCCAATGGGTAGAATTCGTCGCCGATCAGATCAACAACAGTCCAACTGTCCCCAGCATCCTTAGTGACAGCCAGTAAGCCGAACTCTCCAGCTGAATAGCCCTGTTCGGTACTAGAAAAAGTAACGGCGGTTAGCATTGCATCTTCATCCAGAGTGGTGACCTCCCACTCGTGACCTGCAGCAGAACTGTGAAGCATTGTTGAAAAGCTACCGACGACCCATAGTTCGTTGCTCTGAGTACAATCAATGTCTTGAACATCCTCGTCTGTTGGCAAGGAATAGGTTTGCCAAGATTCACCCTGATCACGGGAATGCCAAACGTCCGCCTGATAAGACAAAGCCACCAGCGAACCATCACCACACACAGCTCCACTGATAAAGTCCGGATGGTTATCGGCATCACCAAGCTGGTCACGCTGCCAAACCTCACCCTCTATGGGCCGTCTCAGCAGCAGTCCGTCATTACCCAACATGACCAAGGTTTCGCCAACAAGCTCTAACACCATAAGCTGGTCGGTGCGACGGATAGGCTGATTGAGAGTGTCTTCGATGCCAGAGAGATTTAAACGCGCCTCACAGGCGCAGAGGAAGCCAGCCATGGCGAGAATGGCTGCGCTGGAGAAATGTCGAATGCGGCCCGAGCCCTTGTGCAGGCAACTCGGATTAGAATGGCCAGCAGTACAACCATTAGTATCAGACGCACTATTTACAGATGAAACAAAATTCACTAAAACTCCCCCGCTTATTTAAGCTTACTCAATAGCCTGCGATCTTCTGACTGGTTAACATCTCGACTAGTCGATCGTCTCCCTTAAAGGGTGGCACTTTTTAACAGAGCACATACTGTAGACAATCCAAAATCCGTGCCAACAATCTCAATCCAAAAAAACAATCTCGATAACCGCCTGTTTTTTATCAGTTTTAATGTATTCAACTCATTTGTGGGTACAACTTCTAAGATTTTTCAAAAATTACTGCCGGTTGAATAAATTTATCATTTGATAAACCTTTAGTTCGTCTCGCCCATTATTTCTCCCTTTTGTATTTCACAATCCAAATTCATCCGGTCTCACAAATACTTCAAATAAAAAGTTGTAATCAGGTCAAAAAAGATCCGGAGTTTCGGCTCAATGGATTAATTTTTTATCCTATATACAGCGACTTAAGTGTAGAAGGCACTAAAAAGCGAGTGCGAAATCAGCACGTGAAAATTTTCAGCTAACCTAGAGTTCGACAAGCGTTACAACAATCTTTTTTAACCAAATCCTCGAGAATATTTGTGTAGGAATCCATATTTGATCAAATGGTCCAAAAAACGGCTAGCCATCCCTCGTCTCCGCCAACCCTCCCCCGACAGTAGCATTCAGGCCGTAAAAAAAGACTTTGAAATCAACAGTATGCTAAGAAAAACAACTTTTGGCATAGTGCTTGCTTCATCCGTATTGAAGGGCATTTAAAAGCTCGACTCATAATAATTTTAAAGGGGATGTCATGCGAAGGTTTGAGGTGGGAGATAAAAGTAAGTATGTACGCATACGAAACATTGTTCGAGATCAGTTCGTGGAATTTGATTTCGCTATTGATGATCCTCGTCTCTACGTTGAACTGATATTGCCGAAAAAGGCATTTGATGAATTTTGCATCGCCAACCAAATCACCGAAATGACACCTGAGCAGTGCCAAATGGTTGATGAAGATGCTGAAAAGTGGCGGTACGGGACCGACACCCTCGCAGCCAAACACAACAGATAACCTAACCATAAGCCACGGCCGCGACGCGCTAAAGGCCATACAAATCAACCTCTAGATTAATAACGGGTACGCAATGACTATTGAAATAAAAACTTCGGCTATGAAGCCTATTCGAAACACTTATGCACACATCGAACGTCGATTCGGAGACAAGCCTGCAACGCGGTATCAGGAGGCTACATACGACGTGCATTCAACGCACAACTTCCACTACAAACCACTGTGGGATCAAGATCGTGAAATCAATGATCCAGCTAGAACCGCTGTGGTTATGGGTGATTGGTATGACCTTAAGGATCCTCGCCAATTTTACTATGGCCCCTATGTTCAAAACCGTTCAAAGATGCAAGAGACGGCTGAGGGCAACTTTAAGTTTTTTGAGAAACGTGGACTTGGAGACAGCATTGACAGTAGTTTGCGAGAAAAAATTATTCAGCTAGTGATCCCCATGCGCCATGCCGAGGTAGCTGCCAACTTAAACAATATGTACGGCACTGCACATGGCACAGGAACTGCAGTCACGCAGGCGCTCATTTTTGAGGCAATGGATCGATTTGGTAATGCACAATACTTCTCAAAAATAGGACTGGCCCTCGACGGTAATACAGGTGATTCACTAGCTACGGCTAAAGAGCACTGGATGAGTAATCCTGCCTGGCAGGGAGTGAGAGCCTACTGTGAAAAAACGCTAACGATAAAGGATTGGTTTGAGGCCTTTATTGCGCAAGACATAGTCTTAGACACGTTAATTAACGACCTTTACTACCGTCAATTCGATGAATGGCTTACCCAAAATAATGGGCGAGACTTACTCTTACTAATGGAGTTCATGCAGGATCGTGCTAAAGATTCTCAGCGCTGGTCAGACTCGGTTCTCAAAGCGGTGGCCACAGAGAGTGAACATAATAGCAATCAGGTTCTGGCTTGGATCAGCACATGGCGTATTCATGCTCAAGAAGCGCTTGAACCGCTTGCCAGTGCTTTGCTTGGCGATAAAGCCCTAGCAGGCGCCTTTGCTGTGCTTGAAAAACGACTGGCCAAAGTGGATCTGAACTGCTAATTGTTGGATTAACGGAGGTTTCCTATGTCACGAGTACAAATTGCTTTTCAGGATAACGACGAGTCTCGCTATATCGTTGCCGCGATTGAGCAAGACAACACGACCGCAGTAGTGCATTACGAGCCAGCAATGATCCGAGTAGAGAATGAAGGATCACTGATCATCAATCGTGACACTGTTTCAGAACAGATTGGAATGGAGTGGGATGTGCAGTCACTGCACATCAACCTGATAACACTCACAGGACATATTGACGAAGACGACGACTATTTCAAAATCATGTGGAATAACTAATTTAGATTAAAGCAAAAAAAGGACCTAGATAATGTCACCTAAAAAACTTAATTTGAAAGATAAGTATAAATTACTCACCCGCGACCTAGACTGGGAGTTCTCTTATGAAGATCGGAAAGAGGCATTCCCTTACGAAGAGTTTGAGGGCATAAAAATCACTGACTGGGATAAATGGGAAGATCCGTTCCGTTTAACCATGGAGTCTTACTGGAAGTACCAGGCTGAAAAAGAGAAGAAGCTCTACGCCATTTACGATGCATTTGCCCAAAACAACGGCCAGACTAATGTAACTGATGCCCGTTACGTCAATGCCATCAAGCTATTTTTAACTGGCGTCAGTCCCGGAGAGCATGCTGCGCACCTAGGCTTTGCCTTCACTGGTCGTCAGATGGGTGGCATTGGCGCGCGCGTTGCAGCACAGATGCAGTCGATCGATGAGTTGCGTCATATTCAAACTCAAATTCACGCGATGAGCCACTACAACAAATTCTTCGATGGCTTCGATGAGTTTAACCATATGCACGATCGCCTATGGTACTTGTCAGTGCCCAAATCCTTTTTTGAAGACGCACGCACCGCCGGCCCATTTGAATTTATGATCGCCATCGGTTTCTCATTTGAATATGTTCTAACCAATCTGCTTTTTGTTCCATTTATGTCTGGCGCCGCATATAACGGCGATATGGCCACAGTGACCTTCGGATTCTCTGCTCAATCCGACGAGGCACGGCATATGACACTTGGGCTTGAGATAATAAAATTCATTCTCGAGCAGCATGAAGATAACTTGCCAATCGTTCAGAAATGGCTAGATAAGTGGCTGTGGCGTGGCTATCGTCTGCTGACATTAGTGGCAATGATGATGGACTATATGCTGCCGCAGAAGGTCATGTCTTGGCAGGAAGCCTGGGAGCTCTATTTCGAAGACGCTGGCGGTTCTCTTTTTAAAGACCTGGAGCGCTACGGTATCAAAATGCCCGACTATACCGAGACCATCAAACAAGAAAAAGAACACCTCAGCCATCAGGCATGGTGGATTTTCTACCAATACACACATGCTGCCGCATTCCACACCTGGACACCCAGTGCAGAAGAGATGGATTGGCTCAGTGAGAAGTATCCTGACACTTTCGATAAGTACTACCGACCGCGCTGGGAGCTCGCTGCAGAAATGGAAGCTAAAGGAGAGCGATTCTATACCACTGGACTCCCCCAACTTTGTCAGACTTGTCAAATACCCATGGCATTTACGGAAACGAGTGATCCCACTCAAGTGAGTTATCGCGAGAGTATTTACAACGATGAGCGATTCCACTTCTGTTCAGATCCATGCAAAAGCATCTTTGATAATGAGCCTGAAAAGTATGTCCACGCCTGGCTACCCGTCCATCAAATTCT
>JABHEX010000001.1 GCA_018676385.1 Akkermansiaceae bacterium | reverse complement strand
GGAATATTGAACACCTTGGATCACCCGGTCGAGGATTTGGCGGCGGATTTGGAGGGTTTGGTCGCTACGCAACACCACCGCGCATGGATCAGTTACCAAAAAGGACTGACGAACAACTAAAAAAAATTGCTGATTTAATAAGCACAGATTTGATGTCAGACATTATTGCCATACAGGAAGTGGCCGTTACTCATAAGCGAAGACATCGCTCATTGTGTAAGCCACTTGATCAGATTGTAAGCCATCTCGAATCAGCCAAAGAAAAAGGGGATTGGGCATACCATATTCCCTATGTCGATGAGGTGCCTGAACTTGATGATGAAAAAAATATGCATCTGGGATTTATGTGGAATCGCAAACGGGTTAAACTCGTAAAAGTTTTTGAAATGTCGATGCGTGACCAAAAACTCGCTGGTAAAGAGTTGTTTCAGCGTGCTCCTTTATTGGGTTACTTTGAGGAAGTAAGATCAGACGGTAGTCCAGGATTGGATTTTGTAGTTGTAAACGTGCACTTAGCGTCTGGCCAACAACACGACGAGAACCATTTGATTGCCATGACGCTCATCGAGTATGGAATTACTCGCGATCTTGCACGGCATGCCATTTCTGAGCCGTCGGTTATCATCATGGGGGATTTTAATGAAAACCCTAATAGGAAAGATGCATCAGGGAAGGCTTTAACCAGTCCAGCTCTAACAGCACACATGCAATTTAAGGGGTATAAATATCTGACCAAACCAGAGATGCAATTCACCCGTTTGAATAATCACTTAACGAGCATGATTGATCATATTCTTGCCAATCAGTCAGCGCAAGCTCATATCATTGAACCAAAAGCGACTATTTACCGGCCGGGTAGTGGACCTCTTGGAGATAAAAAAATCTTTCCACAGTGGCGCGCTACATACAGCGATCACTTGCCAATTTCTTTTAAAATTAAATCTTCTAAGGACAACGATAGTGACTTTTTCGATTGATCTGAGGCAGATATAAAATGAATACTAGAAAATCTCATGAAAACTGGAAATAGAGCCTGCGTAACAGGAGATGATTTTAGGAACTCACCACCCGTTGATCATGTAGGTATTGTTGAGAGAGCTGAGCGATTTACTACACGCAGTATAAAGAGCATCACTAAACGTGCGGGCTTAAATATGGTGCTTAACATGATTGACCTGACCACGCTTGAAGGTGCCGATACACCCAACAAGGTGCGTCAACTATGCTACAAGGCGGAGCACTTACACGATTCCATCTTGGGCTTGCCTTCGACTGCCGCGGTGTGTGTTTTTCCTCCGTTTGTAAAAACAGCCCGTGAAGCGCTTGGTGATAATTCACTGGTAAAGATTGCGTCGGTCGCAACCTATTTTCCATCAGGGCATACTACCTTGAAGAGTAAGCTGGAGGAAACTAGACGAGCGGTTTCCGACGGTGCGGATGAGATCGACATGGTGATTTCGCGTGGTCGATTTCTCTCTGGCGACTACAACTATGTCTTCGATGAGATTGCTGCGGTGAAGGAAGCCTGTGGAGATGCGCGGCTGAAAGTTATTCTTGAAACCGGCGAGCTCGCCACGCTGGACAACGTGCGCCGTGCATCAGACATCGCGATCCATGCCGGTGGCGATTTCATCAAGACATCGACAGGAAAAATAGCGTCCGCGGCAACGATCCCCATAACGCTTGTTATGCTACTCGCCATCCGTGATCATTACGCCAAAACTGGCAAGATGGTAGGCATGAAACCTGCCGGTGGTATTTCCAAGTCAAAACTCGCGCTGCACTATCTCGTGATGGTTAAGGAGACCCTCGGCGAACAATGGCTGACAAATGAATGGTTCCGATTTGGTGCCAGTAGCCTCGCGAACGATGTGCTGATGCAAGTTGCCAAACTCGAAAGCGGCCACTACCAAGCAGCGCATTATTTTTCCAAAGACTAATTTGTGCTAAGATTTAATTTTTAAACTTCAAATTCCAATTTTATGGCTAAGAAAAAATCATCACCGGACTGGGAATACGCATCCGCGCCGGAAACCACAGCGGTCAATATTGCCAAACGATACGATCACTTTATCAATGGTAAGTGGATTACGCCGAGTAACAAAAAATACTTTGCGACAACTAGTCCGTCGACCGGCCGAAAACTCTCGGAAGTGGCAGAGGGTAGCAAAAAAGACGTCGATACCGCAGTGAAGGCGGCCCGTGCTGCATACAACGGCGTATGGGGTAAGATGAGCGGGCGCGAGCGAGGAAAGTACATCTACCGCATTGCCAGACTAATCCAAGAACGCGCACGTGAGTTTGCTATCATTGAAACCATGGACGGCGGTAAGCCGATTCGTGAGTCGCGCGACATCGATATTCCGCTGGCTGCCAACCACTTTTTCTACAACGCAGGGTGGGCGGATAAGTTGGAATATGCATTTCCTAACATGCCGGCGAAGTCACTCGGTGTGGCAGGGCAGGTAATCCCATGGAATTTTCCTTTCCTGATGGCTGCATGGAAAATAGCACCCGCACTCGCGACGGGTAATACCGTCGTTCTGAAGCCTGCAGAAACGACACCATTAACCGCTCTAAAACTCGCTGAGGTCATCGCCGATGCTGGCTTGCCAGATGGTGTGGTTAACATCGTCACTGGGGCAGGGGAGACAGGTGCTGCTATCGTGAACCACCCAGATGTCGATAAAGTGGCATTCACCGGTTCAACCGGTGTTGGTAAGCTGATTCAGGAATCTGTCGCTGGGGCGGACAAGAAAGTCACGCTCGAGCTCGGGGGTAAGGCCGCCAATATCATTCTTGAGGATGCGCCGATCGATCAAGCTGTCGAGGGCGTGGTCAATGGGATCTACTTTAACCAAGGCCATGTTTGTTGCGCAGGCTCACGTCTTTTTGTGCAGGAAAATATTTACGATGAAGTTATGTGGAAGCTCAAGCAGCGCATGGACACGCTCGTCATTGGTGACCCGCTCGATAAAAATACCGACGTCGGCGCGATCAACTCCAAGGAGCAGCTAAGAACCATCAAACGCTACATCAAAGAGGGCGTCAAAGGTGGTGCCGATATCTATCAGCCTGAATGTGATTTGCCGACAAAAGGTAATTGGTGTCCTCCCACCGTATTTACCAACGTTGCGCAGTCGTCCATCATTGCGAAGGAAGAAATTTTTGGTCCTGTGTTGGCAGTACAAACATTCCGCACTGTGTCCGAGGTGATAGAGAAAGCCAACAACACGCCGTATGGTCTGTCAGCCGGCGTGTGGTGCGACAAAGGCTCCCGCCTATTCCAAGTCACTGGTGCACTCGATGCCGGCGTCGTTTGGGGTAATACATTTAATAAATTTGATCCCACATCACCGTTTGGGGGCTTTAAGGAATCTGGCTACGGCCGTGAGGGCGGACTGCACGGGCTTGGTGCCTACCTCGATTTACCACTCTAACTCTTTATAATTATGAAACGTATTGAAGTTTTGAAAACTTACAAACTCTACATCGGCGGCAAGTTCCCGCGCACGGAATCCGGAAGGTATTACACTCCAGAAGGAAGAGGAGGCAAAGTCCTCGGAAACATCTGCCAAGGATCTCGCAAGGATTTCCGCAATGCAGTGGTCGCCGCCCGCTCCGTAGCTGGTGGCTGGGGAAAACGTGATCCGTATAACCGCAGCCAGATTCTCTACCGCATCGCCGAGATGCTGGAAGGACGAGCTGCACAGTTTGAAGACGAGCTGAAACAGCATGGAAGCACCGCCGCTGCCGCACGTAAGGAGTTACAGGTCGCCGTTGATCAATGTATCTATTACGCCGGATGGTGCGACAAGTACCAGCAAACGTTCTCCTCAGTCAATCCAGTCGCCAGCGCACACTTTAACTTTTCTGTTTATCAGCCGATGGGTGTGGTGGCAGTATTTGCGCCTGAGAAATCGGCACTCGCTGGTCTGTTAGGAACTATTCTCCCGATCATTGCTGGAGGAAATGCATGTGTCGTTCTCGCATCCGAAAGTAAACCACTCTGTGCCATTACTCTCGCCGAAGTGCTCGCCACTTCCGATCTTCCAGGGGGCGTGATCAATATCCTCACAGGTAATCGTGATGAATTGTTAGATAACGTCAGCACCCACATGGACGTCAACGCGATCGTGGCATCCGACCTCACAGACGCCCACAAAGCTGCCATAAAAGCAAACGCCACCCATAACCTTAAACGGGTGATTATTAGAAAAGAAGACCCGGCCAAATCTGAATCACCCTACCCAATCCTTGCCACCCAGGAAATCAAAACTACTTGGCATCCGATCGAGTCAAGCATCGCTGCGGGGAGTGGGTATTAGGTTGGTTATTTATCCTCAAATGTCAGCCTCTACCCTTGAATCTACCAAGACGTGGGTGCTAGTGTCATTTTTATGAGCAACATTTTCTCTGGAACAATTCCTGCACTGATGACCCCTTGCGATGCCGAGGGTAACCCTGATTTTGATGCCCTGGTAGCGACCGGGAAAGAGCTGATCGAGGCCGGTATGGCATCGGTGGTTTACTGTGGATCTATGGGTGACTGGCCGTTGCTCACCGATGAACAACGCCAAACGGGTGTCAAGGCACTGGTGGATGCTGGCATTAAAGTGATCGTAGGCACGGGTGCACAGAATACCAAAATTGCGGCGGCCCACGCAGCACACGCTCGTGAAGTGGGGGCGCATGGCCTGATGGTTATTCCTCGCGTGCTGTCACGTGGAATTTCACCCGCTGCTCAGTATAATCATTTTACCGCAATCCTTGAAGCGGGTGGTCCTGATCTTCCGGCAGTGATTTACAATTCACCATACTATGGATTTGCGACTAAGGCGGATCTCTTTTTTAAGCTAAATTCTGAATACTCACAGTTGGTTGGCTTCAAGGAGTTCGGTGGTGCTGCTGATCTTACTTATGCG
>JABHEX010000268.1 GCA_018676385.1 Akkermansiaceae bacterium | reverse complement strand
CTAACACTGCTACGCTACCAGAAGCACCTGTTAGCAAAAGCGGCATGACGAAAGGCGCAAAGTATGCAATCATTGGCATTCTAACACTCGTATTTGCTATTACTGCTGTTGTATTTTTGTCTGTTAAGAATGACCGCGATGAGACTGCTGAGGTTAATGAAGTGCTCGCACAAGCAAAGGAACTTAATGATGCAGGCAAACTTCAAGACGGAATCGAATTGAACTTACAGCAGTTAAAAGGGGTTCTTAATCGCACAACAAGCGCCCAAGAAACAACGAACCGCTCTCTTCTTCTAAAAACCCTCGCCTACACTCGTGCCAATGGAAGCTACGATGTAAACGATGTGATCCTCAATCACGTTATCAAAACTAGGACACGACCCAGCATTCGCACGGATATATTCAAGAGTGTCATGGCGCGGCGAAAAGCGGTAGCGAACATCGCTCCGCTACTTGAATTCGCAAAAACTACAAAGGACCACGACTCTGCTGCCGCTGCGATTGAGGCAGCACGTGCCTCCGCGATCGGACAGCCCGCTGATGATTACATCAATGATTTCCTCATACTCATCAATGACACAGACTCTGCCACTGTTCGCGGTGCTGCTGAGAGAGCCGCAGCAGATTTGATTTCTCAGTCCGAAGCAAAAGAGTCTTTTGTCAATCCTATCCATGGCACATTCGAAAGCGCATTACAAGATTCGTCTAAATTTGCCATGCTACGCCTTCTAGGTGCCACCGGTGGTGACAAAGCCGCTAAAACCGTAGGTGAAATTCTCAAATCCAAGAACGCTAACAGTGTCAATGCCGCACTGGCTGCACTTGGCAAGTGGTCAGATGACAGCCAGTTTGACACTCTTGTAGATTTCATTGAAACGACTGAAAACAGCAAACTTCGCGCCAAGGCCTTTGATGCAACCTACGCATTTCTGCTCAGAGACCGCAAACGTGACTCTGAGGACCTAGCTGACATGTGGAAGGCATTTGCAGGTACTGCCACAACTCAGAAAGAGAAATTGCAAGTAATACGTGGCATGGCAAACCAAAAGCACGAGTGGGCTATCTCAGTATTGGAGTTTTTCATAGAAGACCAAGATGACAAGGTTATAGACAAAGCTGAACGCGCCAAAGAATTTGTGGAGCGTAGACTCCGCGAACTTGGTGGCGAATAGAAAAAATCTATTTTTCCGTTGCCACACCAACGATTGGCAGCCAGAATACTTCCACGATGAAAAAGTCACTAACGATTGCTATAGCTCTTGTCATTACTACCACTGGTGCAATGGCTGACATCCAAGCGCCTCCTGGCTCAACTTACAACTCCTCCCGGAAGCTTGGCCGAGCGCTGAGTAATATTCTCTACGGCATCGTTGAGATTCCTGAGCAAATAGTGCGCAAGTCAAACAAATACGGTCACAAGGCAGGCTGGTCATATGGAGCAGTGGACGGTGGTCGCCGTATGTTCAAGCGTCTTGGCTACGGGTTCTATGAACTGGTAACTTTTCATTACCCAACCTACCATGGCACATTCAAAGCACCATACAAGCGTGGTGGAGAAGATCATCGCATTGAAATGAATCCACACGATGGACTTTCAGAGTTCCCTCCCACACTCGGAGCAGAAAGCTTTTACCATGTTCGTACCCAGAAATGGTAAATCCTTAGTTCCCATTTAACATTTTTAACCCGCCTCTGAAATCCAGTGGCGGGTTTTTTCGTATCAAGCCATAGTAACAACTGTTAATGAGAAACATCTGCTCACCACAAATATGAAACGACGCTATCTCAGAATAGTACGGCGTGCTTACCGCTACCTTAGGCACCCACGCATTCAGAAATATCCCTGGCTTATATCAATAACTAAGCCCTTGTTCGATCGCGACCTCTGGCACCCGTGCCGCTACACAGTAGCTGGTGGGCTTTCTGTTGGTCTGTTTTGTGCCATGTTGCCTATCCCCTTCCAAATGCTTCTTGCTGCCCTCGCTGGGGTCAGAGCTCGTGTCAATATACCCATTGCAATGGCTGCGTGCTGGGTGAGCAACCCCTTTACACAAGCTCCTATATGGTTAGCACAAGAACGCCTAGGCGACTGGATCAGATCTAACAGCAACCACGCATTATTACACATGCTAGACGTCGAAAAAACCGTCTTCGGGGTCACTCTCAACATGGCGAGCTTTGTCGTGGGATTCATCACACTCGGAATCGTATTAAGCATTATCGCTTACCCAATAGTCTATGGCATTTCCGCTTTCCTTCCTCATAAAGGAAAGCGCCTAACTCCATCAATGAGGAGATCTGAATCACCTAGCTCGATAAAAAAGAGCTCCTAGACTACGTCCTAATTTTACACCTAACACTATGAATGCCCGCACATTCGTTATCTCCTGAGGTTTAAATACCAACTAAATTAGACCTGAAAGGTGCAGCAGTGCTGATAAAATGGCTCCCAAGTGTGTGCTATCACTTGTAGCATCGTCATTTGGTAGTATCAATTCCGCTATATAAATAGTTCAGCGAAGAATTGCTCATTTACTACTCTTAGAGTCCATAAACTCCTGCCGTCCTTCCATTAGCGCAGTGATAAAAAGCAATATCGCAGAAATTGTAATACAGCTATCCGCAACATTAAATGCAGGCCATCGGTAATCGACGATGGGAATAGTAAAATCAAGAAAATCAACCACGTATCCCTTGCTTAGTCGGGTCCAAAAACCAGCATCCTGAAATTCCAACAACCAAAAACCTTGAAATAATCTATCAGTCAAGTTTCCGAGGATACCCGCAATGAGTAATGGCGCAGACCATCGGGCTGGCCCAGTGAATGACCCACGCTTCCAGAAAAACAAAATAGCCAATAAAGCTATAACCAAGACACACAAAAACACTACTGGTGCCCATGATGTTCCATTCCCAATACCAAAGGCGGCACCTTGATTATGACGACGCACTAAATTGAAAAATCCCTCAATCATGATTCGCGTGTCCTCATACCCGTAAGTTACGCCATTCACTTCAAATATTCTCGGCAACTTAAAATTGAAGACAATCCACCACTTAGATAATTGATCAATTATATAGAGAGGCAAACTCACTAGGACCATTAACTTTATGATAGCCTTTCTGGATGGTTTTTCTGACATGACAATATTTGTTAAGCAACCTCACTGCACCGCTGACAGACATCAGTGACAAGCGGCTCATAACGACGGCATCGCGGACACATAGAATACTCCGTCTTCTTGGCAGCAAAATCAGCTCCTAGCTTAAGATCCGCTACAATGAAAAACTCTGTGGTGAAGCTGCGGTCCCTGAGAAGCATCTCGATATCTTTATTCTCTGGTGTGGGAACAGTAACTTCAGCCTCATTGTTTTTATTGAAGGCCTTCGCTTGTACTTGCTCTTCTACCTTCTGCTGTATCTGATCGCGCAGCTTCAGTAACTCACTAACTGTCTCGGTAGCCTCGCGGCTAGAATATTTGGCCACGGGAAAATCTTGAGCGTGGACACTACCCTCTGTAAACGCACAATGCTCCCATGCTTCGTCAGCTGTGTAGGCAAGAACAGGCGCTAGCAGTTTTGAAATAGCCAAGAAAATTTCAGCGAAAGCCGTTTGAGTAGCGCGCCGGCGCACACTGTCTATCGGATCACAATACATGCGGTCCTTAGTAATATCTACGTAAAGCGCACTAAGATCGTTCGAGCAGAAGGTATTAATACTATTAAATACTTTTCGAAACTCAAAGTTTTCATATGCCGCTTTACACTCGGAAATCACGCTATCTAGACGCTCAAGAATCCAGCGGTCAAGAAGCGGCATATCAGCAAATGGAATGCTATGTTCGCTAGGATTAAAACCATCGAGGTTACCTAACATGATGCGGAAAGTGTTTCTCAAACGTCGGTATGGGTCAGCAATTTGTTTGAACAAATCTTCACCAAAAGGCACCTCCGTCTGCCAATCAACAGATGACACCCAGAGCCTTACAATATCTGCTCCATATTTATTATAAAAATGCGCCGCGTCGGTAGGTTTTCCCTTTGCCTTGGCCGCCGATTTAGAAATTTTTCCGCCATCTTTATCGACAACAAATCCATGTGTGAGAACCGACTTGTAGGGCGCTTTATCACTCACAGCTACGCTAAGCATAAGACTGCTCTGGAACCAACCACGGTGCTGATCGGTGGCTTCAAGATAGAGATCAGCAGGACGTGAAAGTTCAGGGTGCCGATCCATAACTGCAACGTGTGAGCATCCAGAATCGATCCAAACATCCAGTGTATCTCGGCATTTAGTACTACCTTCCGGAAGATCCAGCCGCGCTGCTAGTTCAGCATCAGAGAGCTCAAACCAAACGTTGGTGCCTTCTTCCTCAACCATGTCAGCAATCTTTCGGACAACATTGGCATCCAGAATAACCTCTCCGTTTTTATCAAAGAATACAGGAAGTGGTACCCCCCACGTGCGCTGGCGCGAGATGCACCAGTCTGGACGAGCTTCAACAGTGCCGTGAATGCGGTTACGCCCCCAAGCAGGTAACCAAGTGGTCTCATCAATCTCTGCTAACGCTTTCTGACGCAGATCATCAATTCTAATGAAAAACTGCTCAACAGCACGGAAAATGATTGGTGTTTTCGATCGCCAACAATGTGGATAGGAGTGCTTGTAATTTTCCTTTCCGAGCAAGGCTCCCTTAGCTGCAAGAATACGCAAAACCCCAATATTCGCCTCGTTGTCCTCCATGACATGTAGGCCAATGAGCTCATCTACACCGACTTCCTCGCTGAACCTACCATCATCGTCAACCGGAGAGAGCACAGCGAGACCATTCTGCATTCCAGCAGAGTAGTCATCTGCACCGTGTCCTGGAGCAATGTGTACTGCCCCAGTTCCTGCCTCGGTGGTAACAAATGGCGCGAGAATGACTTTGGATTTACGATCAATAAATGGGTGCTGAGCGTCAAGGCCTTCCAGTTCGGCACCTTTAACTTCAGTCAGTTCCTCTATGAGCGTGAGACCTGTCTTTTCCTGAAACTCCTCCAGCAGTTCACGCACAATAATAATGCTCTGGTTCGGTATCCCCTCTTTTTCAAATAGACCAACAACGTAGGTGAGGCGCTCGTGCACAGCTATACCAAGGTTTGCTGGCAGCGTCCACGGCGTTGTAGTCCAGATAGCGAAAGATGTGTTGTCTGGCAGATTGGGTGCGTTTGGCACTTCAAATTTCACAAAAATCGCAATGGATTTCTTATCCTGATACTCAACCTCCGCCTCGGCAAGTGCCGTCTTCGCTCCGTAAGACCACTGAACTGGTTTTTGTGACTGATAAACTAACCCTTTCTCCACCATGCCAGCAAAAGTACGAATAATGTCTGATTCATAAGCAGGATCGAGTGTCAGGTATGGGTTTTCCCAATCCCCAAGGACACCGAGGCGCTTGAATGAGGCTTTCTGCGTGTCAATCCAGCCTCGAGCAAATTCTTCACAGCGACGTCGAATTTCGGCAGGTTCTTCATCCCGAGCATCCTGCATGACCTTAAATTCGATTGGCAATCCATGACAGTCCCAACCCGGAATGTAAGGTGTCTCAAAACCTGCCATTGTCTTCGACTTTACAACCAGATCCTTAAGCACCTTGTTTAAGGCGGTGCCCATATGCACATCCCCGTTGGCAAATGGAGGGCCATCATGAAGAATGAAACGCGGTGCATTCGTAGCCTTGCGGCGCGCTTGTATCTGCTGATAGAGGTTCTGTTTCTCCCATCCATCAAGACGTAGCGGCTCATTTTTCACCAGATCACCTCGCATCGGAAATGTGGTTTCCGGCAAACTCAGTGTATCTTTGTAGTTTTTATTGTCCTCACTCATGACTTCAGCGGCGCGGAAGCTAACTACTGACATCGAGTGGGTCAACCGCTGAGTTCAGTTATGCAACAGGTAATGCCACCTTACCTTGGGGTCACCCCCGGTGGTAGCCAGTCCTTTGGCATGGGTTGTATTACCCGAACCGGCCCTGAATCCCCACCTACAGCGATAACTCCATCTGACAATGCAAGATTCTCAGCGTGATAATCGATTTTT
>JABHEX010000024.1 GCA_018676385.1 Akkermansiaceae bacterium | reverse complement strand
CTGTCATTACCATTACAAAAACAATCGAGCTTTGTAACTTATCTCCAGTCTTTTCAGTAACTTGAAACGTTCTTTTATTCATTATGACCAACAACTTTCATGCTGCTCTCGCCCGCTCTAATTCCATACTATCACGGGGTCGCCCTCAGATCCTCCAGCTAAACACTGGCAAGTTGTGTAACCTCACATGCATCCACTGCCACGTAAATGCTGGCCCCGCTCGCAAGGAAATCATGACTGATACAACCATCGATCGAATTCTAGCTTGGTTTGAAAAGACTGATATCCCAACGCTCGACCTAACCGGCGGCACACCAGAGATGACTCCTGGGTTCAGATACCTGGTCGATTCCGTTCGCAACTTCGCGCAACCACGCGAGGTGATGACTCGACTGAACGCCACCATCATCAACGAACCCAGCTACGATTGGATACCCGAGTATCACGCCCGCCACGGTATCACTATCATTGCATCCATGCCCTGCTACTCCCCGGACAACGTCAACGAACAACGCGGCAACGGAGTTTTTGATTCATCTATCAAAGCATTCCAAAAACTTAACGCGCTCGGCTACGGTAAAGATCCACGACTGCCAATGCATTTTGTCTACAACCCAAATGGCGCCACTCTACCACCCAAACAGATCGAGCTGGAAGCCGACTATAAACGTGAAATGCAGAAACACTTCGGAATTGTATTCAACGACCTCTACTGCATCACCAACATGCCGATCGCTCGCTTCAAGTCCTATCTCAAACGCAACCAACAATTAGATGAATACATGCAGCTGCTGCGTGACTCATTCAACCCTACAACAGTCGGTGGCTTGATGTGCCGTGACACCATAAACACCTCATGGACCGGAGAAGTGTTCGATTGCGATTTTAACCAGATGCTCAAAATCGGTCTGAAAAACCCATCCAATGAATCACCTCTTATGGTATGGGATATTAACCCGGAAACATACGACCAAATCGATATTCTTACAGCCGACCACTGCTTTGGATGCACGGCGGGCAGTGGATCGTCATGTAGTGGAAGCCTACAATAAAAAGCCCTGCTATTATTCGGCTATGTCGTACCCTTCACAACGTTTTTGTTAGTGCGATTATCATCATCGCTACACGACAGAAGCCTTAAACTTCTGATAAGCAGCCAATGCCCCGTCCCGTCCTTCGTTTATATCAATCATACGCTCAGGGTAAGTCACCCCAAGTTTGATGCCATAGCACTCCAGCTCAATGGGAGTAAGACTCCATGGTTCATTGATTCTACCATCAGGAATACCAGCCAGCTCCGGGACGTATCTCCTAACATAATCACCATTACTATCAAAACGTTCGGCCTGTCGCAATGGGTTAAATACACGAAAATAAGGCGCGGCATCAGCCCCACATCCAGAAACCCACTGCCATCCCATTATGTTGTTTGGAAGGTCCGCATCAACCAGCGTATTCCAGAACCAATCAGCGCCCCCCACCCAATTCTGAAGAAGATGCTTAACGAGAAACGACCCGACAACCATGCGAGCGCGATTGTGCATCCAGCCAGTCTCCCATAGCTGTCGCATGGCGGCATCAATAACCGGAAATCCCGTTTGCCCCCTTCGCCAACGTTCAATTTTATCCTCGTCATGCGCCCACGGAAACTGCTCATATTCAGACCGCAACGGCCGAGTCACTGAATGCGGGAAGTGATAGATTAGATGGTGTGCAAAGTCGCGCCAATATAGCTGACGCAGGTAGCCATTATTTACTGCCTCCCCCATTGCAACTAACCTATGATAAACCTCTCTCACCCCGAGCTGACCGAAGTGCAGGTATGGTGAAAGCATAGATGTGCCATCCAAAACTAACATATCTCGATTATCTTCGTATTCTGTCACAGCACCGCTCGCGAAATTCGCCAGCCGATCAAGTCCAGCCTGACGTGATGGCGTCCAAGTTTCATGAAAGTTTGCACACCAGTTTATTTTAGGTAACAGTTGAAGTTTTTCTAACATCAAACCGCATGACTTTATAAAAGTTGAGCCCGACAGATTCACTTTGCACGGATCACCCACCGGTATGTCACGACAAAATTTCCAATATGGCGTGAAAACTTGATACGGCTTGCCTGATTTATTTTTAATCGCATGCGGCTCGTTAAGAACGCCGCCATGGAAGCTGTAAACTTCGACACCACGAGGTTGTAATTGTTTCTTAATAGCACCATCTAATTTAATCGCATGCGGTTGGTAACGCCTATTCCAAAAAACAGCATCAATATCAAACTCCCCCACAATACCTAACAAAATATCTTCAACGCTTTTTCCTTGATCAAGATGCAAGCCACCACCAAAAATTTTCAACTCAGTATCCAAATCTTCAAGTGCATGATGTAGCCACCACTTAGACGCCTCACCTTCACTCAATTGCGACGACTGCTCAACTCCGTGAATATACACCGGAAAAATGTCAGCACCAGTCTCAACAGCTGCTGCCAGTGCTGGGTTATCTTTAAGGCGAAGGTCACGGCGAAACCAAACAAGAACACGTTTCATGGATTATAATATTACGCGATTTATGGGTTTATCAAGTGCAGACATAAGTTACTGCGTTTAGTTTGTAGAAGCTATTCACCGCTAAAGCCAGAATTGAGTATAGTCCCAGAATCAGCTAGAATTATGCATAGTTACTCCAATCATCCCTCACCGCTGCGAGCGACTACGTGCAGATTTGAGATTCCCATTTTAGAAAACTCTTTCCAAAAACGCTTCACGAATGGCTCAGCGAGCTGTTTACGTTCCTCCTCACCCATATTATTGATTTTTTCCATCCCATAACGTTTACCCGATTCACGTTCAGCCATGCGGGCGGTCAGCTCCTCCCAAAATATCTCATTACGCATTTCGTCATAACACTGCGCGTAAAATGATCCATCCTCACTATCTTTTCGTAGTCTTAGCCGCTGCCGTTCAGCATCATTTTCCACTCTTTGCCCCTGACCATTGTGCTGCAAACGAGATAAAATTTTTTCGAGCATATCGTCAAACCTATCCACACCAGACTCAGCTCCAGGTTTGTGGTTCCAATACGTCGCCCAGCAAGCGAGTGTCATCATTTCAGACAAAGTAATAAGTTCATCATCCGTAAAACGTATATGCATAGCAGCAAGAGGTAAAAGAGCGGAATCAAGATACAAGACTTTTCCTATGACCAAGCCCACATTCAAACAATAAGGTGCCTCCAATTCTTATCTTTTCTGGGGTTTAAACAACTCAAACATCAATACTAAAGCCAAGAAGAATTTCATGCGCATTGCTTAACGCCTATCTT
>JABHEX010000023.1 GCA_018676385.1 Akkermansiaceae bacterium | reverse complement strand
CATCGGCTGGCATCACCGCAGTGGGGATATGTAGGTTGTCGGCAAACACGGTACGTTTGTCCGCCTTGCCATCGCCATTGGTGTCCTCAAGCACGAGCACGCGGTCATTTTCCTCCGCTCCAGGAACAATGTGAGGATACATGCCACTGGAAACAAGCCAGAGCCGTCCCTGAGTGTCGAAGTTCATCTGCACTGGCTTCGCAATCATCGGATCGGATGCAAACAGCTCGATTTGCATACCTTCCGGCAGATTGAAGGAGGCCTGTTGCTTGACGGGATCGGGGTCAGGAATATCCCTGAGTCCTCGCTGAGCGTGGGCTGCTAGAATTCCGAGCGACAGAGTAAGTATAATACGTGTGATCATTTACTTGGTAGCGAGGGTGCTTTGTTTGAGGGTTTCGATTTGCTTTTCACGCTCGGCGATAAGCGGATCGAACATGGGTAGTTCCTTGACGTTTTGACCTTGCTCGTGCTTGCGAAACAGCCGCAGGTAAGTTTCGTTAGCTGGCCGCCATTGCTGGAAAAAGAGTTTGTTTTTAGCGATGATGTTCTTGCGTAATTGAATGCCACTCACAGATTCCAGCTTGTGGTTGGGAACGGGAGTTAGGCCGAGTGACTTGACAAATTTTGGAGCAACATAGCAGTATCCTCGCTCGCTAAAATGCAGGCCATTGCTTGTTTGCCCCTTTACGCCGTCACCAACAATGGTAAAAAAATCGGCATAGGCATGTTGATTTTTTCTCGCAAGATTGGCTATTGCTTTGGCATACGAGGACAGTTGTTTGTTGTGATCCTTCATATCGGGCATAGGAGCATCCAGCGTTTCTGCCGGAGGTGGGGAAACAAGAATGACAGCACGCGGGTTGGATGTCTTTTTAATCATTTTTAAAAGCCGATCATAACCAGCCAAGAATTCCGCCATCCCCTCATCTCCCTCAAAGGCTGCTACAGCACCATAGCAGACGATCACGACATTAGGTTTCAGCTTCGTTAAATCGGCTGTAAGACGATTAAACCCTTCCTGTGGAGGTCCGAAATAACTACGTGCATGGCCAAATACTGTGTCACCACTCCAGCCTAGATTTCGAAACCTGATGTTCTTTTTGTCAGCCGCCAATGTAAGACCAGTCTCAAGGTGGCCATAGTTATGAGCTCGCTCGATAACAGTATTTCCCAACAGAACAACCATATCATCATCTTCAAATAGGTCAGCATCAAGTCGAGACACAGAAATCAGCGCAACTAGTAGTAATTTTCTTCCAAACATCAAATGCATGATCACGTTTACGTTTATTGAAGCAAGTAAGTTTCGCACAAATTTAAAAAGAAAATGCCTATCGAAATCAGTGGCATGTGTGGCGGAAAACTTTTTTGATACCTTGCCAAAAAAAACACCAGTCACAAATAGTTGTGAATTGCGACGCCCACATACATTTACGGAAAACAAAAATGGAGCCGGTTAACGGATTCGAACCGTTGACCTACTGATTACAAATCAGTTGCTCTACCAACTGAGCTAAACCGGCATTGATGGTGTGAAATCGGTGATGACCGAAAGCGGCGCGAGTATTTCCATTTCGCTTCATTATGCAAGTTTTTTGTAATCAATTATACCAGCATATGAACCCCTCAATTAATAATTGAAAAAATGCGCCGTTTTAAGAACACGCGACCGAGATGAACAATACATCAATGTAAAGAGACAAGGCATCGTGCTCATAAAAAATATAAGCTCTTAGGCTATCGCTAATACATACCTGTGTTTGATTAAACTCATATTAATAAAGCAATCAATACGTTTATCCATCATTGTTTAGATAGACAAGATTGCCGCCAACCTAATAACCAGAGAAGTATTGCCGCCACGAGTATCGTTGATAAACCGATATGGAGAACCTGCGTGATTGGCAGAATACCCACCTGCGAGAGAACCAATCCAAGAATCATCTGTGAGACGACTGTACCCATGATCACCCCCTCAAGCTTGCCCTTTGAAGACCATGCGCGAGGACTATTTAAGTAAAAAATTCCAGCGGTAATTAGTATCGCCCATGAGCCACTGCGATGCACCAAGTAAGTGGGGCTTTGCTCAAGCTCCTCTACCCACTCAGAACGTGGTGCGTCAGGATGAGTTTTTTTTAACTCATCGGTTTTTTCGCGAATTTGCGAACCCAACACACCTTCGGCAAGCACCAGAAGAAGCAACATCACGCCGAGTTTTCCTAGCCCCTTTGACAAAGCATTTTCTGGCAGCTGCCATGGATTGTCACAACCACGCCATGCTACAAATACAAGCACACAAAGCATAAGAATTGCCAACGCCATGTGCAGAGTTATCACTCCGGGTTTTAGTCCACTGTAAACAATTTGTGCCCCCATCCACGCGTTTACACCCAATAACACGAGAGCAAAAAAAGCAGCTACTGTAACCGATGGTCGCTTCTTAAATTGCCATAACGACATGATGAATGTCGCTAATGTAAGAAAGCCAAGAGGTAAGGAAATCAAACGGTTAACATATTCCGTCCAAGTATGAACTGGGTTAAAACTCTGAATCACAGATGCGCGCGTAATGGTATCGGGATCAACCCCATGTCGAGTAGCCATGCGTCTGAATTTTTCAATATCGAGCTTTCCGGGGTCAATTTGATCCGCATTTGTTGGAGGTATTAAACACCCCCAACACGTCGGCCAATCAGGACATCCCATCCCTGCACCAGTGGCTCTCACGACGGCACCAACAAATAAAAGGACGACTAAAGCAATGCATGTGGCGATGGCCACTCTCTGAAACCGATTCACACGGGGAACTTATGCTCTATTATAGGAGGTCGCAAGTCTCTGACGCTCATAATGTGACATTTAATGCTTAGGATTTCTGAATTTCCTATTAGCCTCGCAGCATGCCTCAGCAAGCACCCAACATTCGCCGCGCAGCGATCTCAGCATTACGCGCATGGTCCAAAGGACACACCTATATGGATACTCTAATCGAGCGTCACGCCACTAAAAATGGAGTAACTCGTCAGGATCGTGCACTTTTACAATCGATCGTCTATTCCGTGATACGTAACAGACGAATTCTTGACTTGTGGATCGGGAAACTACGTAAAGGCAAGCTGGACCATGAAACACGTGACATACTACGTGTCGGCTTAAGCCAACTTTTACTGTTAGGTATAGCTGATCACGCGGCTGTTAATGAAACGGTCAATTGCGCCAAATCCTCTGTTAGAGGTTTGATTAATGCAGTGATGCGCCAGGCTATTACAAGGCGAGGCAGACTCTTGGCTGATGTCGCAGAAATGTCTCCTCCAGTACGTTTCTCACATCCCGACTGGCTATGGAACCGTTGGCGCAGACAATTTGGGAAAAAAGATGCACTACAGTTGTTAACTTGGAACAATGAGCAGGCTGAAACGCTCGGGCGAATTAACCCACTCATACCTGAAGCAGCTGAAGCGGTACTAGCATATGAAAATTCAACTCCCATCGAAGGCTTAGATGGATTTATCAAAATCGAAGGTGCTCCACCGGCCGATTGGATGAGGAATGGGTATATCTATATCCAAGATCCCGCCACTTGCCATTGTGTGGATTTATTAAATCCTCAACCCGGCGAGTCGATACTCGATGCATGCGCCGCACCAGGAGGTAAAACCGCTTTGATGGCGGCGGCTATGAAAAACCGCGGAGAGATCCTCTGTACGGACAGTAACGAAAAACGCCTCCCCCGACTAGATGATAATCTAACAAATCTTGGGGTTAGCATCGCAAGCGTCAGGACCTTTGATTGGACGCATCAAGCTCCTGATGAGTGGCATGGATTATTTGATGCTATCCTCTTGGATGTGCCGTGCTCAAACACTGGCGTTCTGCGACGCCGTGTTGATGCACGCTGGAGATTGAGGGCAGAACACATAACGGATCTGTGTAGTATTCAATACTCCATCCTTGAAAACGCCCTGCCATGCCTTCGTGATGGAGGTCGTATTGTCTATTCGACGTGCTCAATCGAACCAGATGAAAACAAGTCTCTCATTGAAAAATTCATCAGCGAGCACTCGGATTGGCAACTCACAAAAAGTCACCAAGCACTTCCATTTCGAGATAATACTGATGGCGCCTATGCTGCGCGCATTGAGCGGGTTTGATAAAGCACAGCATGATAGGTCTCGACGCACGCTATCTCATCCCTTAAGATCCCCTCCAAGATGAAATCTTGTTTTAGTATTCTTGTCGCTCTTGTTATTCTAGTCGTTTTCATTGGCACAGCTGGAGTTCTCATATACACCAGTTCTAACACCGAGGTAAGTGCTGGCCCAGAAGCCGAAGACGTCACACCATGACCTCAACAATGCTGAAGGAATCGACGGAGCCAAACATCCCCAAACGCATCTGCTTATACGGAGGCACATTTGACCCAATTCATCTAGGGCACACCCACATTGCAAAAGCGGCCCTTGATCGCTTCAAGTTTGAGCAGGTTATCTTTCTACCGTGCAAACAATCTCCTCACAAAACCAAGGAAAGGCACGCAGCCAAACATCACCGCCTCGCCATGTGCAAACTGGCGATTACCGACTTGGACTGGGCTAATGTGGATGATTTTGATCTCAACACTCCAGAACCCTGCTATTCATGGCGAGTGGTGGAAGCAATGCAGAACCAGTTTCTTGGTGCTCAATTATTCTGGTTGATGGGATCCGACCAATGGCAAGCATTACACAAATGGAATCGGCCAGACTACCTCGCTGAATTGGTCGAATTTATCGTTTTCTCTCGCGGAGCAAGTCCCATTGAACGCTCTGGATTTCGAATGCACGCCATACATGGGGCGCATCCAGCATCAGCAACGATCATTCGCGAGAACACTCCTGGCCGCCAACAAAATGATTGGCTTCATCCGGAGGTGCTTAAATATATAAAAAAACATCAGCTTTACCATGACGCCGCTAAATTCAATAAAGCGGATGATTGACCTCTATCGTAAAAAACGCTAAACTTCTATTCAGTCGTTCCAATTTAGATGAGTTCATAAATCAATACCTTCCTCTATCCCCCATTCAGATACCATGAAACATTCCCTTCACTCAATACCTAGCATTTTGTTCGCCACAATCGTAATGTCTGGCAGTGCTTTTGCCCAGAGCCCTAAAGAGGCAACAAAAACCGATCAGCCAACAAAAGACACCCCAGCGGTGAAAGTGT
>JABHEX010000267.1 GCA_018676385.1 Akkermansiaceae bacterium | reverse complement strand
TGGTGGTTTGAATTCTATATTTCCCGTTACACCAGCTACTCCCACAGCCTTTGAAACAAGAAATGTTGGAGTTACGTTAGAAGTAGAACCTACAATTGGCCCAAACAAGCGCTTCATCGAGCTCTCGCTCAAGCCCGAGATGGTCGAGTTTCAGGGCTTCGTCAATTACGGCTCGCCAATTCAAACATCAACTCGAGACCCAGAAGGAAATCTAATTCCCAGAGTGCTCACAGCAAACTCCATTCTCATGCCCGTCTTCAAGATTCTTCGCCTACAAAACAGCACCCTCACCATTCAGGATGGGGCCACCGTTGTAATTGGCGGCCTAATGACCACCCGCAAGGGTAAGGTAGAGGATAAAGTCCCTCTGCTGGGTGATATTCCAATAGCTGGCAGATTATTCCGCTCCGAGGCCGAGCGGACATTTCGAGAGGCTATTATCGTTACTGTCAATGCAGAGCTAGTTGACCCAACAGGTCAGCTGTGGAGAAAGCGTTAGAGCTTTTTTTATTCAAAATTTCTGCGTTTGTTTGTATTTCATATTTGCAGAATACAAAGTTACACATAGTTTAAAAATTAAACCTATGGAATCTGATCGCTACAAATCCACCGTGGACTCGGAGCACTATACGCCGGAGGACATGATGGCTCGTCTCAAAAAAAACGAGCACCACAAGCAACAGTCGAATCACAAGGAAAACGGTGAACTGGTGACACGTTCAGACGGATCTCAAGTGGTGAAGGTTCGTCGCAGAAAACGCCGCTCCAAACAACCAGTAAAAGAAAAAAAGCTTTTTAACTCGAAGATCAAATGGACCATCCTTTTTTCGATGATTGGCATAGCCATTCTATCAGTTGCCGGCACCGTTTTCATTATCGCTAAATATAATGGTGCAACTTTTAAACAGAAGACAGAAGACAATATCTCAAGGCTTTCGGGTGCAACTCACACAGAAATCACCCAAATGCGAGTCACCCCAATTTCTGGCAAAGCAAGAAAAGCTCAGCTTGCATGGGACCAGCACAGCTTCATCCAATCAGCCATTTTCCAGCACCTTGATGCAGATATCCTAGCAACAAGCTTCCTTAGCAGTGGGTGGACGGGCGAGGAAATAGTATCCAGCCAGGGAGATGTCATTCTAAGGACCCCCCCATCGGTATCGGAACATGCCGATGATCTGTTCGAATCCCCATACAATTTCGGCTCCTATCGTTGCAACCGCCTAAACTTACGTTTTGGTGATAACAAAGGAGCTCCTGCCATTACGGACATGTCAATGTGGCTTTGGAAATTACCCGATGGCAGGTCGCAAATCGTATTCAAAAACGGACGATTAGTTATGGATGGATGGCCCGAACTTAGAATATCATCAGGAAATGCTACGCTCAATAACTCCGACATAGAAATAGACACCCTGCTCGAGGCTGGAAAAACACAAAATGGCGAGCTCACGGTGAAAGGCACTCTCCGGAGAGATATCAGCAAAGCTATCTCGCTGGATGTACGGGCAAAAAATTACCCGATCCAAGAATTGCTCGGTAAAGGCCTGGGCCGCATTGTCCGCGGTGAAATCTCAAGCGATCTAGGGACACTACAGTACGCATATGAAAAACAACCTGAACATGCCCTCAGTTTTGTGATGCCGTTTACTTCAACCGAAATCCAAATGAGAGAGCTACCCTTGTTCAGCGATCTAAAAAACCTCACCGGTGATACTCAATACGTGAGACCTTTCTTTAACATCTGCAACGGCACCTTAAAGCGCACAAGTGATGGAGTAACTATCGATGAAATCGATTTCAAAAGCACCAGCATGATTACTCTGATTGGTAAAATATCAGTAGAAAATGATGGAAGAATGTATGGCAACCTCACCGTCGGTCTACCAAGAAGATATTTTGATCCGACTAAGCTCCCGTCAGGATTTGTCGGGCCAAAAGACGGCCAATATACCGTGGATGTCACCGTCAGCGGCACGATTCATAATCCATACGATAATCTAAACGAAATACTTAAGTCAGGCCCTGATCAACGCGGTCAAGCACCCACTCCACTCCCTGCACCCTTGGTGACTCCAAAATCACCACCCATACCGGCTGATAAGGAGGCAGAGTTTAATGAACTACTCAGGTAGAACTCACCACTCAGTTATGAAGTTTTGGGAAAACACTAAAATTACTGGTTCATATTTGAATCCATATTTTAGATCATCCATCTATTGGATGATCACGTTTATTATCCCCTTATGGGTTAATGCAGCAACGTTGAATGCACAGGAAAAGACTGCAAAAACTGTATCTGAATTAGCAATTAGCTACCTTAAAAAAATTGCCAATGGAGATCTCGACGTCACCAAAGACACTGCTCTATCAAGTAATTGCAGTTCATCTCGTAGAATAAAGATTCGTGAACACCTAACATTTATCC
>JABHEX010000266.1 GCA_018676385.1 Akkermansiaceae bacterium | reverse complement strand
ATCCGCAACTTAATCGCAGATGCTGTTGTGCAAGCGCTTTGTGCTGATGCGGAAGAACCTTTAGATAAGATAAGTGCGCAACCCTTCATTGATCATATTGCATCGGCAAAATCAACAAAGCACATGGATGCCAAGGATGATGTAGTCTCAGCCAATCCTCCCGCGCCACAACGAGAACTTACTAACCGTGTTGAACAACAAAAATCTTTAAGTGATAGACTTGGTGAGACGATGCCCAAGAGTGCGGCATTTGAATTGATTGGTCCATTACATGACCGCTACATCGTTATGCAGGGTGAGGAGGGTGTTGTACTATTGGATCCGATAGCTGCTCGTGAACGCGTAACCTATGAAACTATTTTACGTTCATCACAAACTGAGAGTATGGATTCCCAAGGTTTGCTTGTGCCTGAGATTTTAGAGTTGGAAGCTTTAGATGCGGAACTGGTTTTACAGAACGCGAATCACTTTGCTGATGCTGGTATGATTGTCGAAGAGTTTGGCGGTAATACCATCAAGATTAGTTCTATGCCGAGTTTCCTTAAAATCTCTAACGTGCGCTCTTTTCTGCTCGAGCTCGTAGACGAACTTCATGAAACCGTCGGGACGCGCCGCGCCAAGGCTGTAGCCTTCGATGTTTTTGCGGCAGGCGTTGCGCGGCGCATGGGTCGCCGTGAGCCGTGCCGGCTTGATCTTGCTGAGGGGTTATTAGAATCTATGTTTTCGTGCGACCTTCCATACTGCACACCTGATGGTCGGCCGACTCTTATTCATATCTCACTCAATGAATTGGATCGCAAGTTTGGGAAATAGTTCTGGATGATATCAGTGCCCCTGACGCTACAAAATCCACCAAGCATCGGAAAACGTGCAGATGGGATAACGGTATTTCCCTGTCGGCTCATTGTTTCTGGTGTAAAGAGCATTTAATATATTGGGTTAAATTTAATGGATATAACTTTGCTAAACTCATCATATAGACCATTTTAGTAATGTGTTTATTGTTCAGCATGCCGTTTAATAAACTAGCCATTATATCTCATTTCTACTTGTAAAATGGTTCTTTTCGCGCATTGTATGCCCTCGAGAGCAGTAAGTTTATAAAGTAACTAATGATTAAAAATGGTTAATTTTCCAGAGCACGCGCCATTTGATGATGCGCAGAGACAGAAGATTGAGGATCTTGCCTCAACCTTGACGCCTGAGCAAACCACTTGGTTGAGCGGATACTTTGCGGGCACTTCCATGACAGGGGGAGCAGCCCCAGTTTCACAACGATCCATCAACGTGCTCTACGGTACTGAGTCAGGAAATTGCGAGGAGCTTGCTGTGGATCTCATGAAAACTGCAAAAAAGAGTGGTTTTAAAGCACAAATAACTAATATGGCAGAGACGAATGTTGCTGCATTGAAAGAGGCAGAAACTTTACTCGTCGTTGTCAGCACATGGGGTGAAGGTGAACCTCCAGAAACTGCTGAGACATTTTACAATGAACTTATGTCCACAGATTTATCACTTGCTGGGCTTGAGTTTGCCGTTTGTGCACTTGGGGATACGAGTTATGAGCAGTTCTGCCAGACAGGGAAAGACATTGATGCACGGCTGGAAAAACTTGGAGCCAAGCGTATAGCTGAACGAGTCGACTGCGACGTTGATTACGATGAATCGTTTGCTGGCTGGAATAAAAATGTTTGGAGTATTCTTGGTAGTGCCGAGGTTGGCAAAGTTGCCGATGTGATCGTGCCCGAGCAAATTTATGATCGTAAGAACCCTTTTCCTGCTGAAGTGATCTCCAATCAGTTGCTGAGCGGGGATCATTCTAACAAGGAGACAATTCACGTTGAGTTATCGCTTGATGGATCAGGCTTCGAGTATCTACCGGGTGATGTATTGGCTGTTTTACCTCACAATGCCAAGGATGTTGTCGACTCTGTGTTGGCCGCAACAGGGCTTGCAGCAAACACTCGTGTTGAAGTGAAAAATGTCGGGAAAGCATCGCTTGGCGATGCCTTGTCTTCGCTGTTGGATATCACAGCGTTATCGAGAAAGATCGTTAACTTATGGCAGGAAATATGCGGATCGGAAGATTTGGCGGCATTGCTCAAAGATACTGCTAAGAGTGAGTTTAAGGAATGGTCAGAAGGTCGGCAAATCATCGACTTACTGGAAAACTATCCAGCTGAGAGCATCACAGCACAGCAGTTTGTCGATATTCTCCGCAAGCTACCACCACGATTGTACTCTATTGCGTCTAGCCCAAAAGCGCACCCGGGTGAGGTTCATCTGACGGTGGCTGCGGTTCGCTACGACATACACGGGCGGTCACGTAAAGGGGTAGCCTCGACATATCTCGCAGATGATGCTTTGAAGGAGTCAAAGGTTTCAGTTTATGTTCATCCTAATAAGAATTTCCGCTTACCTGAGAACGATAACACATCTGTCATCATGGTTGGCCCGGGAACCGGCATTGCTCCTTTTCGTGCTTTTATTGAAGAGCGTGCGGAAACTGAATCTGCTGGAGAAAACTGGTTGTTTTTCGGCGATCAAAACTACAACGAAGACTTTCTCTACCAGACCGAATTACAAGATTATCTGAAAGAGGGTCATCTTTCTCGACTTGATGTTGCATTTTCAAGAGACCAGCCAGAGAAGATCTACGTTCAGCATAAGATGCTTGAGAACGCCTCCGAGATTTGGCGATGGCTTGAAACGGGAGCGCACTTTTACGTATGTGGAGATGCTTCACGCATGGCCAAGGATGTGCACGATACCTTGTTGCGGATTATAGAAACCCAAGGCGATATGAATGCTGACGATGCTGCTGCCTATCTCACGGCACTCAAAAAAGATAAGCGTTATCAACGTGATGTTTATTAATAGAAAAACTCTATAAGAATATGATCAAAGACGAAAAACTTTCACCAAACGAGCCGCTTAAGGAAAATAGCGATTATTTACGTGGCACTCTCGCCGAGGAAATTGCCGATACAAACACGGGGTCTATTTGTGCTGATAGCCAACAGCTCAGTAAGTTTCATGGTATGTATTTGCAGGACGACCGTGATGTCCGTGCAGGTCGTCGTAAGAAAAAGTTGGAAAAATCATATTCTTTTCTGATCCGTGTGCGCTTGCCTGGTGGTGTTTCAACACCCGAGCAGTGGCTCGCGATGGATTCCATAGCCGATCAGTATGCTAACGGGACGCTGAAGATTACTACACGCCAGACTTGGCAGCTGCATGGTGTTATTAAAAATAATCTGAAGAAGACT
>JABHEX010000265.1 GCA_018676385.1 Akkermansiaceae bacterium | reverse complement strand
GAAAACCGCTGGGCTGCACTCTTGGGCATGCCTACGCGGTCGAGCAGCTGCTCCACCATCTCACGACGCGTTGCGCGGGTGCCAACCCCCTGCACCTCAAGTGGCTCGGCAATGATTTGCCCGACGGATAACCGTGAGTTCAGAGATTCCGCAGGGTCTTGGAAGACCATCTGCATATTGCGGCGGATGGGCCGTAACGCAGATTGAGATAGGTGGGTGATGTCAGCGCCCTCAAACTCGATATTTCCAGCTGTAGGATTGAGCAGGCGCACGATACTTTTGCCGAGGGTAGATTTGCCACACCCGGATTCGCCGACCAGACCAAGCGTTTCACCACGCCCAACGTCGAGAGAAACTCCATCGACAGCCTTCACTGCGGCCACTTGCTGTGAAAAAACGCCCCCTTTCACTGGGAAATGCATTTTCAGGTCACGAATTGCTAAAATAGGATCGTTCATCGGTTCAGTGCACGTTCTGCAGGATACTTTTATCAACACATTTTGGGCAAGCTTCCACCCAGTGATCCTTCGAAATTTCTACAAATGGAGCACGAGTATTCAGTGTATCACCTGTACGCTCCATTCTCTGACAAAACCGACAACCTGTCACAAACTCTTTAATCGATGCCACTTGTCCTTCAATGGTGTTGAGCTTGGACTTTCGCGGTGTGTTTAGCGTTGGAATCGCGTTAAGCAATCCACGTGTATAAGCATGTTGAGGCGATGCATAAATCTCCCTAACAGGTGCTCGCTCAACCACCCTGCCTGCATACATCACAACCACTTCATCGCAATGGCCAGCAATCACACCTAAGTCGTGTGTAATGAGGATCGTGGACATGCCCATTTCGTTTTGCAGGTCCTTCATCAGGTCAAGTATCTGCGACTGCACGGTGACGTCTAGCGCCGTGGTGGGTTCATCCGCAATTAAGAGATCGGGCTTACATGCCAGAGCGATAGCGATGACCACCCTCTGACGCATGCCACCAGATAGCTGGTGTGGATACTCTAACACACGGCGTTCAGGAGCAGGAATACCTACTTTTTCTAACAGATCTATTGCTTCTATAAGTGCCTCACGCTTACTTAAGCCACGGTGTAGAATAAGCGCCTCGCTGATCTGCTTACCAATTCGGTGTAAAGGATTCAGTGCCGTCATCGGTTCCTGGAAAACAACGCCAATCTCACCACCGCGCACCTCGTGCATACGGTCATGATCCGCTTTGCTAAGATCCTCACCCTTGAACATAACTTGCCCTTCAAGCACGTGTCCCATTGGCTTGGGCAACAAACCTACAATAGACATGGCAGTGACACTTTTCCCGCAGCCTGACTCACCAACAATGCCCACGGTTTTTCCTTTTGGAACTCGGAACGAGACTCCATCCACGGCACGCAGCCACTCCCCGTCTTCCATTCGGAAAGCGGTGATTAGGTCTTTAACCTCTAACACATTTTCACTCACTAGTTACTCCTTCCTCTTCTTCGGGCACCGCGGCTCCCAATGATGACACATTGTTGTTTTCAGGATACGACTTGGGAATTGTAAGCGAAGATTCTTCGATATCATGCATCGGTGTGTTTTTTAACTCAGATTCTTCTGACTCTGGAATTTCTAATCTTGTATTCTTTGGCTCTGCATCCGGTAGTTGAATACCATCTTTAAACACATCAATAACTTTTTGCACCTCGGGAAATGTCTTGCCGGAACGCATGGCCTGAAGAGTTTCCTTTCTCATGTCTTCGTCGATCCAGAGGACATAACTTTCAAGCGGCTCGTAGATTACGGGAATGTTGAACGGAGTGTGTTTGGTGTCGGGCCAACGAACCCAGCGCCATGAGCCGATACGCACGTAATCAGTCATCCATGCAGGGGAAAACAATGCCTCATCACGCACAATCTGTTGGATTTCCCAACTAAGTTTCTTCACTTCAGCCGTTGTGCGCGCCTTGCGCAAGGCTACGACGAGCTTATCCATTTTGGGGTCTGCGTAGCTATTGATGTTGTTCGTTTGTGGCTTTGGCTCACCATCTTGGTTGAGGGCATTTTTCGAATAAAAATTCTGATAATATCGAGGAAATGGTGGTGTTGTCCCCCACCCCCACAGGGCCATATCATGTTCTTTTTTCATGACCTTCTTATAAAACACGGTGGCTTCTAAGCCATCGCCACGTAGTTCCATGCCAGCTTTCTTAGCCTCTTCCTTGAGAATCGCTACTACCTTGGGATAGTATGCGACGCGGGCATATGACATATCAACAGCAAGACGTGCACCTGAAGGTTTACGTAAAATACCATCCGATCCCTCCTCGGTGTATCCTGCCTTGGCAAAAAGCTCGCGTGCTTTCGCAGGAGAAAATTCACGCGCCTTGACGTTGGGGTTGGTGAATTCACCGAAACCCTGCCCCATAAGCTGAAGGCGAGAATAATCACCACGGAATATTACATCGATAACCTTTTGCCAATTCAGAGCGTGGGCAATGCCCCTGCGGGTATCCACATCCTTGAGCATGGGACGGATGACATTCAGATAGGCACCGCGTGGCACACGTGGGTATTGCGTATAAAATTTGTATCTCTCGATATAGCCATCGTATACAGGCTGGGTTTCGGTTTTTTCATACCAGAGATTAGGGCGAGTCAGAAAATAAGCATCTAGTTGGCCAGCACGGAATAGCTCAAAAGCCTTAGCGTCATCCCTTATAGTTGTGTAAGTTATTTTGTCGGGATTAAAACGATACCGGTAATATCTCTTATCCTTGGCCCACCAATCTTTTGCCCGCGTCAGCGTAATAGACACGCCTTTCCTAATGTCCTCATCTTTGACGTAATAAGCTCCTGTGGTTGGCGGAACCCTCCACTGGTAGCGGTCAACGTAGTCCGGCCCGTATTCTTTGTAAAAGTGCGAGGCCGCCGGAATAAGCGCGGCAAAATACGGGATGAGCGGCTTGGGGTCCGGCAAAGTAATCGCCACATACCTGTCTCCATAAGTTGCTACCTGTCCGATTTGCTCTCTGAAATATTGTTTCCAGTAGGGTTCAGAGACGTTATCAGAAACCCGAATATAGATAAACGTCTGGAGATCACGGGCGCGAATTGGCACACCATCGTTGAACTTCGCATCAGGATCGATTTCATAATAAACCGTGCGTCCATTTTTGGCCACCGCCCACTTACGGGCCACGCCAGGGATTATTTTGTTAGTAAGCGGATGCAACCCTACTAGGGCGACATCAAGCTCGTCATAAAGACGACTTCTGAAGCTGTTGTTGGCCTCTTTACCAAAAGGACGAACTGTTGCGGGGAAATTAAGTATGTAAAAATTAAATATGCCACCCTTTTTAGCTCTGAAGTCCCCCATCTCAGGCTCTTCATCACCTGTTTGCCAGTCGAGATCATCCGGCATGTCAGATTCCTCTTTTTTCATGAAGTAGTCGCCGAGACTCTGCCTGAATTCAATACGCTCTAACGCCTTTCGATTTTCCTCAATCGTGTCTTGAAGACCGGCTTTTTCTTTCTCCTCAGCCTCAGTAAGTTTTGTCTGCGCTTCCTTGACAGCCTTATCGTGCACCATTTTTTGTTCAGCGAGCCAACCGCTAATATACGCATTGTATTTTGGAATGAATTCGTCCAATCGGAAACTACGTTCAATCTCTTCTTTCTTGTCCCCACACGAGGAAAGCCCGAAGGCGAACAACGTCACCAACAAACCGAATATGATTAGTTTTATGTTCGGTATCATTACTTGTAGTAGGTGAATTTTTTGGGGTCAAATGCTTCCCTGACCGCTTCACCAATAAAGGTAACCAAGATCAGCAGACAAACGAGACAGACGAAAGCCGAGCTGACCAACCAAGGTGCGGAGATGTTCTGCAGACCGTCCTTAAGGAGGGTTCCCCAGGTAGCGTACTTCGGAGGCAGGCCAAAACCGAGATAGTCGAGCGATGTCAACCCGAGGATAAGCCCAGAGATAGAAAAAGGCACAAGGGTTACAAGAATAGCCACCGCATTGGGTAAGATATGTTTGAAAATAATGCGCGGTGTCGAGCATCCGATCACACGGCTTGCAGCGACATAGTCGCGGGCCTTTTCCTTAAGGGCGGCAGTTCGCATCAGGTAGGTCATTCCCATCCAACCAAAGACAATTAAAATGAGTATAATGACTCCAAGTCCAGATTTTTCCTTGATCGATATAGGCACCGAGGAGCTCACAATAATCACCACAAACAGAAATGGGATGTTAGAAAAAATCTCTATCAATCGCTGAACAACGAGATCAAATACTCCCCCAAAGAAACCCATCAACAACCCAATTGAAATCCCGAGCGTATAAATTGCAGGAATATAAAAAATCGATGCCTTGAAGTTCACCTGCAGACCACCGAACAGATACGCGAGAACATCGTAGCCCTGTGGCGTGGTTCCCAACACGTGTCCCATCCTCACACTTGGAGGCGATGGAGCGTAATAGATCTTACTCAGAGGCGAACTGTTCTTTGAGAGAAACTCCTGCTTACTTCCCTCGCCTGTGTATTTATCTGAAACCAGCGCCCCTTTTTTATACTCGGCACTGTAAACTCTGAGGCGACTCTCATCCCATCCGTCCACAACACCCTCACGCAAACCCTGACGATACCGATAGCGCAGATGCATTTTCCCTGGATCCTCAAGGTCATAAACCTTCGTCGCTAAACCAGAGAACGGCTCCATCGAATTCGGGTGGTAAAGCAAGCCATCGTCACGTGTTTTCAGTTCTAGAATGGGCACCGTCACCGTATCCTGCGTCGGAGCATAAGGAATCACCGGCATCAGAACCCAATTGTCAGATCCCTCGTTGTTAAAATCCTTCTTTAAACGTCGGTAGTCGGGTTTGGACTCCGCAGCATCGCCACTCAGACCAAAATGTTTCCCCTTAAAGATGACACTCTTCCCTGCGGCGTCCGTATCATAATATCGCTGCAACGCAGGTGAGTAGTAGCTCCCGTCATACTTCATCAACAACGGCTCGTTACCTACGATGAGATGATCAAGCGATGCAACCAATACCAACACAATGACAATGAGAAACGCACGATAACCACGCTTGATGGAACAAAACCTGTCGATACGACGCTGCGTGATCGGCGTGAACTGGAAATCTCGTGTGAACTTGCGTAGCAGCAGCACGCCACACACGACCATGAGCAATGCCGCAAGCCAGCCGAACCAAAGAAATGGCCTTTCAGAATCACCCGAGTGCAGCCAGTTAAGCTCACGGCTTACGTCGAATGGCCAACGCAGAGTCGGCAATTTCAACAGCAACAGCTCACCGAGGATGGAAATGATCCCTCCCAGTGTGAGTAGCCAGCCGATTTTGCGAAACATAATTCTGCGATTGAACCCTAGTTAAATTTGATACGTGGATCGATCATCGCCACGATGATATCCGAGATAATATTTCCTATAAGCATAAGGAAAGCAGCGATTGTCAGTGTGCCCATGATGACGTAGTTGTCGCGATCCATGATCGCTTGAAACTGAAGGAGCCCGAAACCCTGAATATCAAACACCGTCTCGATCAGCATACTGCCACCAACAAAAATGGTAATCAGCCCACCCAGACTGGTTGCGATCGGGATGAACGAATTCCTAAATGCATGCTTAAATACAGCAGAGCGAAAACTCACGCCCTTCGATACGGCGGTGCGTACGTAGTCGGCAGCAAGGTTATCCATCAGGTTGTTTTTCATCATCATCGTGGTGTAGGCGAACCCCCCAACGACATAGCAAAGCAGTGGCAGCACGGTGTGATGCCCAAGATCTTTGATTTGTTCCCAAGTTGCCAGCTCTTCAGCACCCGGACTTGTCAGCCCAAATAAAGGGAACCAGCCAAGGCGTGCACCAAAGTAGACAATGAGAAGCGCACCCAGTGCGAACCCAGGGATAGAGTATCCCACAAACACCAGCACCGAGCTGGCATTATCAATGAATGTGCGGTGTTTGATCGCTTTGAGAATTCCTAACGGAATACAAATCGAATATATAATGATCGTAGACAATAGCCCAAAATAGACAGCAATGGGCACTCGTGCCAAAATCATATCTGAGACCTTGTCTCCGTAGGTTGAGGATTGCCCAAGATCTCCATGGATTAAACCTGAGAATCTTTCTTTATAAACGACAGCCCGGTATGGTTTAGGTGTAGCCTCCTCCTTGGGACGCTCGTTGCGCCGTGCCCAGCGATCCGCACGATCATCAGGCGACTCAACACGGACACTCCAACCGGCATCTGAGACCTTGTCCCCGTCATCCACAAAACGGGCATCCTCTGGACTCTCTTTGTTCACCAACACCCTGCGCCCACTACCCTTGAGCACAACCAAGGTCTCATTTTCAGGATCTGTGATGAGTTTGTCACCTATGACATCCTCCTGCCGCACACGGATCTCCTCCTTACTAATGCGGCGCTCACGCGGCCAGAAACCCAGCCACTGAAGGTAAGCCACTGGAATCGGTTTATCGTAACCGTATTCCTCCTCAAGTTCTTCGAGATCTTCGTCACTAAGTCCGCCACCACCTTGGTTGCCGGCTGATGAGTTACTATTCTCATCACTCTGGGTGGCACGCTGCATCGCACGCTCGATCGGACTACCAGGCATGAATCGGGTCAGCGTGAAAACGATCAGCGTGACCCCGAGCAAAGTGATCGGGACAAGCAGAAATCGTCTGATGAAATATGCCTTCATGGGAAAAAGAAACAACCCTCGTGCATTGTGAGGGCCATGGACTATGTAGGTCACGGATCGCAGCGACGCAAGCCCGTGTTTGGGTTTTCATATTTTCACCCATATAAGCAAAAAAAATGCTCCACATTCTCTGTGAATTAGCCAGTTTCGGTGTGCCATGCGTCTAGCCTTCATTCTGTCTCCAGCGTTGTTAATGCCTTTTTTGTCATCGTGCGACAAGGAATCACCGATTGACAAATACACTGAGAAAAAAATCCTGATTGTAGGGAACTCCAACGAACCCGCCGGCCTCGATCCACAAATCGTCACCGGGGTAATTGAGAGCAACATTATCACCTCTCTTTTTGAGGGGCTATGTGTCCAGCATCCATCAGACAGTGGCGGCTCAATGCCCGGCGCCGCAGCCCGTTGGGATGCCAACGAAGATTTTACCGAGTGGACATTTCATTTGCAGAAAAATGGCAAGTGGTCGGACGGCATGCCCGTAACCACAGCTGACTTTTTATTTGCCTACGAACGCATCCTCAGCCCGGACTTCGCTGCTAAATATTCCTCCATGCTTTACTACATCAAGAACGGGGAAAAATTCAACAAAGGCGAACTCAAGGACTTTTCCGAAGTAGGTGTGAAAGCGATTGATGACCACACGCTCAAGATTTTTCTGCGTGCCCCTATCCCATTTCTTCCACATCTCACCAAACACTACACTTGGTATCCTGTCCCAAAGCATACGGTACTAGCTCATGGGACAATGACAGAACGAAACACCTATTGGACAGCACCAGAAAGCATGGTCTCCAACGGCCCGTTCAAACTCGAGACCTGGAAGTTCAATGATCGTATCGAAGTGATTAGAAACCCTCATTACTGGGATGCGGATACAGTAAAACTCAACGCCATCCGCTACCTGCCCATTGGCAACAAATACACTGAGGCTCGCATGTTTTTTAACGACCAGATGCACGTCACCGAGCGTCTAGCTCCTGAAATGATCGGTTACTGCAGAGAGCGCTATCCCGAAGAATTCCGGCAGGAGGTGTATCTCGGTTGTGATTTCATACGCTTCAACATGACTCTGGAAAAATTCAAAGATGTCCGTGTTAGAAAAGCTCTCTCCCTCGCCATCGACCGACAATTAATTATCGATAAAGTAACCAAAGGCGGTGAGGAGCCCGCTCAGGGGATTGTCTCGCCCATGGGTGAGTATAAGACAGCAGGTATCGCCAAACACAATGCTGAGCAGGCAAGCCAACTGATAGAAGAAGCAGGCTACTCAGATAGTAATAAACTCAAGTTCACTCTATTGACGACTGATCGAGACGGCGCCAAAACCTACGCCGAAGCATTTCAAGACATGTGGCAGAAAATCCTGCCTGTGGAAGTCAGCATCGAGCAACGCGAGTGGAAAAGCTACCAAGACATGATGTCAAAACTAGGATACGAAATGACGACAGGAGGATGGATTGGCGATTACCCAGATCCCACGACCTTCCTCGACATGTGGAAAAAAGGTGACGGAAACAATCGCACCGGATGGCATAGCGAAGAGTATGAAAAGCTGCTGGGTAAAGCTGAGCTGGCTACTGACCCTGCAGAACGAATACGACTGCTGCGCCAAGCCGAGACACTCTTTTTAAACGAGCACCCCATTGTCCCAATCTACTGGCACACCAGCGTCTACTTACTTCATGACTCTGTGAAAAACTGGCACCCGCTGCCACTCAGAAATCAGCCCTATAAATTTATCGATTTGAAGAAGTAGGCCACACTTCACATATCATTCTACTTTACCATGCTACGTATTATCATCAGCCGCCTCACCCAAGGCATACTCGTCATATTTTGTCTGCTAGCGATCACCTTTGTCCTCATTCGCTTGATGCCAGGTGATCCTTTCACGGGAGAAAAGTCACATGCTGCTCATATCATCGAGAAGAACCGCGAGAACTTCAGCTTGGATAAGCCCATACCCATCCAGTTTGGTGTCTATCTAACCAAGCTTACACAAGGTGACATGGGGGACTCCCCAACCCGCGAGCAGAAAGTAAGCACAATTATCAAACACTCATTCCCAGCCTCTCTGATACTCGGCATTTGCAGTATGATCGTAGCTATCTGCATTGGCATTCCGGCAGGTGTGATTGCAGCACTAAAGAAAAACTCTTTGATCGACTATGGCACCATGGTCATTGCGATGATTGGTATTAGTATTCCATCGTTTGTAATCGGACCGCTGCTTGCGAGCTATGTAGCAATGAATGTCCCCCTCCTCAAAGTAGCTGGTTGGGGCGATCCCTTTGATTGGATTTTACCGTCTATTACCCTTGGAGCGATGACCGGCGCCTATATCGCACGGATTACACGTGGCGGTATGCTTGAGGTAATTAATCAAGACTACATCCGAACCGCCAAAGCCAAAGGAGTAAGCCAGTTCAATCTCATTTTTAAGCATGCTATACGTGGCGGTATAATACCTGCCGTCGCCTACGTCGGCCCAGCCTTCGCCATGCTACTGACGGGATCTTTCGTCGTTGAAACTATCTTTCAGATCCCGGGCATGGGGCAGCATTTCGTCACCGCTACAAAAGACCGTGATTACTTTCTGCTCCAAGGAGTCGTGCTGCTCTTCGGTACTTTGATCGTGTTAGCAAATCTCGCTGCGGACATCGCCCTCGTCTTACTCAACCCTCGTTTGCGTGAGGCCTAATCATCTACCATCCAAATTTTTAAAATCATGCCCACTGAAAAAAATGCCGCAAAAGATGTCATCAAAGGCCAATCACTATGGTCAGACGCTTGGCTGCGCCTGAAAAAAAACCATATGGCTGTGATCAGCATGGCTGTGCTAGCACTTATTTTTCTGCTTTGCTTCATCTTGCCAGCCATTGGTAATTTCAACGCTCCAGAAGACCCAGCCATACGAGCAGCCGAGCACTGGTTTAAAAACCCCAATTACCAGAACCTGAATAATACATTTGCGCCACCCAGTGGCCATCACTGGCTTGGCACTGATCAATCGGGAAGAGATCTGTTTTCACGCCTGCTATACGGCGGTCAGATTTCCCTGCTTGTGGGGCTCGTCGCCACGACAATCTCCGTCATAGTCGGCGTCGCTTACGGCGCTATTGCCGGATACTCAAGCGAACGAACAGACTCTCTGATGATGCGGATTGTCGATATCCTCTACGGTCTACCGTTCCTTGTCCTCGTCATTCTTTTTTCACTGCTCATATCAGAACACATGAAAGAGCTGTCCGAATTCCTCATTAATGACTGGAAATGGGAGAGCGTTTTCGTCAACAAATATGCTAACCTAATTCCACTCTTCATTGCCATCGGCGCGCTCGGATGGCTGACGATGGCACGCGTGGCTCGGGCTCAGGTAATGAACATCAAAAAACAGGATTTCGTAGAAGCCGCTGTGTCACTGGGGCTAAAAAAATCAACCATTCTGACACGTCACATCTTGCCAAACATGATCGGCCCGATGATTGTCTACACCACATTAACAGTTCCAAGTTTCATTCTTACCGAAGCCACCCTTTCCTATCTGGGGGTCGGCGTGCAATCGCCTAACAGCTCATGGGGAATCCTCCTGCAAGAAGGCTCCCGATACATGGAAACCAACGCGAGGCTACTCATCGTGCCTAGTATTGTTTTTTCCCTCACCCTATTCGCTTTGAACTTTCTCGGAGATGGTCTGCGCGATGCTTTAGACCCGAAGGCAAGTAAAGACTAGAAAAGTTAGCTGCTTGCGACGATGGCTAATGAGTAAATCAGAAGATCTGAATTAGATACTCAAGTATGATCACAAAGAAGTTTTTATTGATCAGAAATATTTAGCGACGCCCCTGTAAAGCACGGGTAATAGTCAGCTCATCAGCATGATCGAGTCCACCACCGGCGGGGAGACCTTGGGCAATGCGTGTGATGCGAAAATTTTTTGGCGCGAGAACCTCGGCGATGTAGTTAGCGGTCGCCTCGCCTTCGACGTCGGCCCCAAGCGCGAGAATGATTTCAATTTCTCGCTCAGCATTTTCTAATCTTCGCAGCAGCTGGGAAATGCGCAGATCTTCAGGTGTCACATTATCCAGCGGCGACAATTTACCACCGAGGCAATGGTAATAGCCTTTGAAGGAGCCTGAGCGCTCGAGCGGCAGGACATCGGTAGCTTGCTCAACGACGCAGAGCTGAGTGGCGTCGCGTGATGTGTCATCACAGACGGTGCAGCCTGCCTCAGTTGCAAAAAATCCACATATCGGACAGGCGGTGACGGTCTTTTCTGCTTCCAGCAAGGATTCGGCGAGCGCGGCAGGCTGAGCCTTTACATTTTGCAACAGCCAGACGGCAATACGCTCTGCACTGCGCGGACCGATGCCGGGCATGTGCTTCAACTCGGCTATCAAATTCACAACTGGCTCTGGATAATCAGCTCTTGGCATTTTAATATGGTGATTGGTGGATTTTACTCAAAATCACAGCTGGGACTTAGGCTTTTGCTTGTCCTTCAGTGATAGCCCCTTCTCTAATTTTACTGTTTTGTCTAATACCCTGTCTGTTTTAGTGAGAGTATTCGGCTCTGCGGGCGCTTGGTCAAGTGGTGGAATCAGCTCTGCTTCAGGTTGCGACATATCGATTTTTGAGTAAATAGAATCGCACGGCATGCGATGATGCTGGGTGTAGATGACCACACAGAACCAGCTCCAGAAAACACCTACCAGTTGGACAAAGGGCGAAAAATAAATATTCCAGACCGCAAATGTCGGCACCATGGCAACGGTTAATATCATGGCGGTAAAACCCAGCAACACCCTGCGCCACACACTGGGAGAATCTAGAACCGCAAACGCTATGCCGTAACAAAAAACTGCTGCTACAACGATTACAGAGAGCATTGTTGGCTGATCGGCCACGCCTTCATGAAACAAGGGTTTAGACAGCGACTCGAGCAGCAACGCATCAGCACGCTTGAACATACCGATCCAATGTAGGGCATAAGACAGCAACAACCCAACACTACCATATAGTAAGGCGGGCGTGTTCAATCTTCCTACTGGCATAGATAGAATTTGTCGCTGGTTTTGAGATGTCATGAGGTGTGTGCAGAACTACCCCACAGTAGGTTTACTTACACTCGTCTTCCGAGCTTGAGTTTGCTTGTGCAGTTTCTGTAGCAGTATTATAGGACTGAACTACGTGTTCACTCAAGAACTTGTCGGCATCAAGGACCGCTTCTTTTTC
>JABHEX010000264.1 GCA_018676385.1 Akkermansiaceae bacterium | reverse complement strand
GCTTTAGGCAGTATATGCCCGTGAACTGATGAGTGCCAGGCGTATCCCCGAGGATGTTACGCATGTCGGATATGTAGTTGCCTGAGATATTTACGTTGCAGTTGGAGCCGTGGGATCGGAGTGCGAGCGTGGCTATATTTCCAGATTGCTCATGCGCCTCGATGAGCTGGGAAATATTGATATCGGTGAGGATGTCGCCATTGTAAACGAGCAGGGGATCGGTGCCGATAAATGATGCAATGTTACGGATGCCGCCGCCTGTTTCCAGAAGAATGGGCTCGTGAAAAAAGCGCAGCGGGCAGCCTGCAAACTCACCAGTGGGATAAGTTTTTTGCCACGCATCTGGGATGTGGTGGGTGTTGATCGCGAATTCTGAAATACCCGCAGATTGGCAATGGCGCAGCGCGTAGTTCGCCATCGGTTCATGGAAAACGGGGACCAGCGGCTTGGGTAGCACGTTGGTCAGCGGGCGTAGACGGGTTCCCAGTCCGGCGCCGAGGATGAAAGCCTTATGAAGCACAACATGATGGTGAGCGAGAATAGTCGGCGAAGCAAGTTGGAAAGCCTATTCTAGCAGTGAGATGAGTGCTCGCCGATCTGGGCTGGGTATGGGTAGATTTTCCAGCGCGTTGAGGTGGTGCCATTGTGAGTTGTTATCTAATTCTACAAGACTTTCATGGATATGGTAAACGCGTAATGTGACATGGTAGCGCGTGATACTGTAGCTTGTTTTTAGTGCAAGTGATAGATCAAGAGTGTCTTGATGTTCGCGACGCGGGAGGTGCCACATGCCTTGTCGTCGTTTTCCTTCTGCTTGTTTTTCTAACAATACTCGGCCATGGCAGTCCTGCGAAAAAAAAGCAAACTCGTTAGTGCGAGTAATTTTGGTAGTGGATTTCTTGATCGGTAGAGTCGTAGGATTCATGCACTGGCAGAAATGCTTTACAGGGCAGTGCGAGCAATTGGGTGATTTATTTGAGCAGTAACTCTGCCCTAGTTCCATTAAAGCCGAGTTATAGTGACGCGGGTTTTTCCTGAATAGTAAATCTTCAGCCCATTGCCACAGTTGTTTATTTCCTGAAGTTGTATCAATGCGTTGCTGAAAGTCGAAAAGGCGAGAAAACACACGAGCGACATTAGCATCAACAATTGGTTGTGCCTCGTTATATGCAAATGATGCTACAGCCCCGGCTGTGTATAATCCGATGCCCGGAAGTGCGCGAATTTTTTCGGATTTGCGAGGGAAAACACCACTGTGGGCGCGTGTTATTGTGCGTGCAGCTGCATGTAGGTTCCGGGCCCTGCGGTAGTAGCCTAGTCCTTCCCAGGCAGTGAGAACCTCTTGTTCGGTGGCCTCCGCCATATCTCGAGGTGTTGGGTATAGCGCCATGAAGCGTGTGTAGTGACCTTTACCCAACACAGTGGCAACTTGCGTCTGCTGTAGCATGATTTCCGAAACTAGGATTGCCCACGGGTCGGTGGTGTCGCGCCATGGGTAGCTTTTCCCTTCTTTTTCAAACCACTTTACAAGTGCGTTTTGAAGCGCCCGTGTATTACGTAGTGGGTGCTTCGTTGCCTTGGGTTTTGTGGGTGGTTCGACCATGGATAGAGTCTTTACTCGGTGTGGAGGAATGCCAATCTAAAATACATCTGACTACTGCTAGGGATTTGTTTGTTGTGCTAAGTATTTACGCGGTCGTTGTTGTCGAGTGTGAGCACAAAGCATGCCTTGCTGGTGAGGGGGCTATCACGTTTCTGGGTCATGCGCATTGCATGAGTCCTGAAAAAATACGATGAAGGCGGCAGAGCACTACACTTGCCTATTTACATCTTTGCGGGGATGCATTAGCACGTTGCCATGTCTGATCAACGCCGCCCGTATTCCTCACAAGTTTTTGATGGTCCCGACCGCGCACCTTCACGTGCGATGATGCATGCTGTGGGTTTTAGCAACGATGATTTTGATAAGCCGCAAATTGGTGTGGCATCGACATGGAGTCAGGTGACGCCGTGCAATGTGCACATTGACCGTCTCGCCAAGGAGTCCGCCAAGGGCGTTGATGCCGCTGGTGGGAAATCGGTTATTTTTAACACCATCACTATTTCCGATGGTATCTCCATGGGGACCGAGGGGATGAAATACTCACTCGTTTCACGTGAGGTGATTGCCGATTCTATCGAGACTGTGATCGGTTGTGAGGGTATGGACGGCGTGGTCGCTATTGGCGGCTGTGATAAAAACATGCCCGGCTGCATCATTGCTTTGGCTCGTTTGAACCGACCCAGTATTTTTGTTTATGGAGGAACCATTCAGCCCGGTTGCGCGAGCATCAAAGGGGAGGAAAAAGATCTCGATATCGTTTCTGTTTTTGAAGCTGTGGGGAAACACGCTGCCGGTGAATACTCTGATGATGAGCTTCAAGCAGTCACGGAGAATGCTATCCCTGGCGAGGGCTCCTGTGGGGGTATGTATACCGCGAACACCATGGCAAGTGCGATTGAGGCACTTGGGATGTCGCTTCCTAACAGCTCTGCACAGGACGCAGTGGGAGAGGACAAGATGCGCGACTGCTTTGACGCCGGAGCCGCGGTACTTAACATGATGGACAAGGGGGTTCTTCCGCGCGACATCCTCACTCGAAAAGCTTTTGAAAATGCAATCACAGTCGTCATTGCTCTTGGTGGTTCTACCAATGCCGTGCTTCACCTGCTGGCCATGGCGCATGCTTGTGAGGTTGAACTGAATATCGACGACTTCACTGAGATTGGCAAAAAGGTGCCGATGCTTGCCGACTTGAAGCCAAGCGGTAAGTATGTGATGTCCGATCTTGTCAGAATTGGTGGCACGGTGCCTCTGATGAAGTTGCTTCTTAAAGAGGGGTTACTTCACGGCGACTGTATGACGGTTACTGGGAAAACCATGGCGGAAAATCTCGCTAACTCACCGATTGAGTATCCTGCTGATCAGAATATCATTCGCCCGCTCGATAACCCGATCAAAAAAGACAGCCACCTTCGTATACTCTACGGTAACCTCGCGCCTGAGGGTGCCGTTGCTAAGATTACTGGTAAGGAGGGCAATAGCTTCACCGGTTTCGCTAAAGTGTTTGATTGCGAAGAGGATGCCATGAAAGCTATTCTTGACGGTAAGATTGTCGATGGGGATGTGATTGTCATCCGTCGTGAGGGGCCTAAAGGTGGTCCTGGAATGCGTGAGATGCTCGGGCCGACGAGTGCGGTCATGGGACGTGGCCTCGGCGACAAGGTGGCACTCATCACGGACGGTCGGTTTTCCGGTGGCAGCCACGGATTTGTCGTTGGACATATCACCCCCGAAGCACATGTGGGCGGCCCCATCGCACTACTCAATGACGGTGACGAAATCACCATCGATGCGGTTGGCAACAGTATTAGTGTGAATCTATCCGATGACGAACTCTCAGCGCGTAAGGCCGACTGGCAACCGTACGAGCCCCGCTACAAGCGTGGGGTGCTCGCCAAGTATGCTCACACCGTGACATCAGCGTCGACGGGTGCCGTGACAGATAAGTTCTAAAGTTTATTTAACCTTCCAGAATTTGTTCTGCCAGACTTTATCTTTGATAGAGACATTGCTGTCGTCCTGATATGTCTTGCGCAGGCGGGCGAGTTCTTTCTTCGTCTCTGCAATGATCGTTTGATGCTCGGGCTTGTTGTAGAGATTATCTAGTTCATCGGGATCGGTTATCAGATCATAGAATTCCCAATCATCAAATTGATAGAAGTGAATCAATTTGTATCGCTCGGTTCTGACTCCGTAGTGACGAGGAACCATGTGAACGCTGGGATGTTCGTAGTAGTGGTAGTAGATGCTCTTCCGCCATTCGGGAGTCTTGCCTTCCAACAGGGGCTTGAGCGATATTCCCTGCATATCGTCGGGTTGAGGGGCTCCCGCGAGATCGAGAAAGGTCTGAGCGTAGTCGAGATTCTGAACCATAGCTTCACTCTTGCTGCCCGGCTTAGTCACTCCAGGCCAGCTGACGACCAGTGGCATTTTGAGAGACTCCTCATACATCCAGCGTTTGTCATACCAACCATGATCGCCGATATAAAATCCTTGATCAGAGGAATAAATTACTACTGTGTTATCGCTCAGTCCAAGCTCCTTAAGAGTTTTTCTTAATTTCCCCACGCTTTCATCGACACCTTTAACGCAGCGAAGATAATTTTTTGCATACCGCTGGTATTTCCATCTAACCAGCTCTTTTCCGCTGAGCTTGGCATCGTGCAGAGCTTTATCCAGTGGCTGATAGTGGGCAAACCATGGCCTGAGCTGTGCGTCAGTCATTCGGCGCATGTTGCGGAAAGCTGACTTGTCAGTCACTGCTGATTTGTCATCAGCGAAATCCGGAGTAAGATCAACAAAAAGATCGTAGTTAATGTGCATGTGCCGATCTACTTCCAGCTCCTGGTTTCTGGCTGCAGGTGAATTATCTTCCCACTTATCGAATAGAGTTGATGGTTCGGGCATTTTCATATCTGCATAAAGCTTCAGATGACGTGCAGCCGGCATCCAGTTCCGGTGAGGAGCTTTGTGCTGAACCATGAGCATAAACGGTTTTTTTTCTTTGCGGTTTTTAAGCCAATCAATTGCCATGTCCGTGACGACATCGGTGCAGTGGCCTTCGATAGTGACCTTCCCCTTTGGAGTGAAAAAATCGGGATTGTAGTAGAGACCTTGGCCGGGAAGCACCTTCCATTCATCAAATCCCTGTGGTTTTCCCTTAAGGTGCGATTTGCCAAAAATAGCCGTCTGGTATCCAACGGCTTTTAGTAATTTTGGAAACGTTTGCTGATTCCAGTCAAAAGAATTTCCGTTATTCATGAAGCCATTTTTGTGGCTGTGTTTTCCGGTTTGAATGACTGCTCGGCTCGGGCCACAAATAGAATTCGTGCAGAACGAGTTTGTGAAAAGCATTCCCTCGGCTGCGAGTTTATCGATTTCAGGAGTGGGATTAACAGATTTAAGCCATCCGTCATAGGCACCGATTGCATGAGGTGCATGGTCATCGCTGAAAATAAAGAGAATGTTTGGTCGCTTGTCGGCAGCTTGGAGAGATTGGGTGGCAAGAGTTATCCCAACGAAAAAGAGAGCGAGGAGTTTTGAATAATGGATCATCGGTTAAGTTGTTTTGTTGCACAGTCTGAACACTGATGCAGAGTTTTTTCAATTTAAATCACTCATTTTAGAGCTGCTCGCGTCTTCTTTGGTTAGGGTTTTCCTTGCCGCAGTGCAGCATTGAGTCGTCGCAGCTTCAGCGCAGGTGAGAGAGAGGAAGTGCAAACTTAGCTATCATGGAAAGCTCTTTTGTTGGGTGTTATTTAAATGACTCCACCCTATCTTTGTGAGGCACTTACTTTTTTGGCAAGGCGAGATCCTGTCTCGTGGCCAGCTAACAGATAGAACGATCCATCTCATGCGCTTCGAATTGTTTCCTGCATCGCGGCATCGGGTTTGAGCCTGCGCTTGCGGGACATTGAGTTGATGACTGCGAGTTAAATTGTTTCCAGGTCGCTGGATTAACAGCGGTCGGGTCGAATGTCGAGAGCGTGCTGCGATTCGAGCTATTGGACATTCAGCCAAAGAAAAAACCCCACGCCCCGGTGAGGGGCGTGGGGTTGAAGGATGGTTGGTTTTCCGAGGCCGGGTTACTTGCGGCGACGGAGGATGAGGGCAAGTCCACCAAGGCCGAGAAGGGCGGTGGTGGAGGGCTCGGGGATCTGCTCGAACTGAATACCGCCCCACCGAGCTTCGCCGCCATCAGTATCAAGATGATCCCATGTTCCTGTAATCGTGCCGGTTCCATCCGCCACGACACCGAAGAAGGTGGTATCACTTTCATCGCCGATCGCATCGAGCTCCGCTGCAGTCAAACTGGCACCTTCTCCCCCGATGGCAACACCCACACCGTTGCCCGCGTCAAAACCGTCGACGGAGAACATAGATGGGCCCAGGTAATTACCGCCAAAGTTATTGTCATGCATGGAGTACATGATGATGTTGTAGACCCCGTTCGGAGTGAGATTCGTCAGAGACCAGCTGTGTGCGCCGTCGTAACTGTAGGCTGTATCATCACCACTGCCTAGGAAGGCGTAGTTCTCGCGCAGGATAGAAGTATCACGAGGCTTACCCTCAAATCTAAATAGGTTTCCACCGGTGTTGAAATTAAACGTGCCTCCGGGGGTCACAACGGATGGGCTAGCTGTGAAATTTGACCCAGTATTATTGTGCATTTTGTACCAGTCGCCCACCTGACCCGGAAGCGAAGGTCCCAAGTTGTGGGTGGGATCACCGGACTGCACAATATCGTTACTCTCAAAGTCGATACTCATCACTGCCGCATTCGCACTGACTGCGAGCCCGGCGAATGCCGCGAGAGGCAGGATTGTTTTAATTTTTTGGTTAATTTTCATGATGTAATTAGTTGGTTGTTAGTTCTTTTTTGTTGGTTTTTCGCGACTCACCGGATCGAT
>JABHEX010000022.1 GCA_018676385.1 Akkermansiaceae bacterium | reverse complement strand
GACATGATCAGCATACTCGCTGTAAATGGCTATGGCATCCTGAAGTGAGGAGTCTCCGGATCGGTCACGTGTGTGGATGACGATGTTTTTTTCAAGTTTTGCTGCAAGCTCGAAGTGCTGATGGAGAAACTTGCGTTGTCGTTCGCGATAATTTTCATCTGACCAGCCATCGGGTGCGGGATGAAAATAATCGAGTCCTGTCTCGCCGATGGCGACGCATTGAGGGTGGCGTGCGTGTGATTCGAGAGCGATTAGATAGTCGTCGGGAGTCTCATGCACATCACAGGGATGGATGCCGATGCAGGCAAAAACTGCCGGATAAGTTTCTGCGATGCTGAGGTTGTCTTGGCAGTCATCTAGATTGGTAGCGAGGGTTACCATACGGTTGACGCCGTGCTCGCGTGCACGGGTGATGATTTCCTCCAGTTCGTTTTTGGAAAACTTGTGTGATGCCAGATGGCAGTGTGAATCGGTTAGCATGATTTACCTTTTGCCAAAGACAGGGCGTGCGTTTTTGGTGATCTCGGTATCGAGTTCCTGCATGCGGTTGGAGAGTTTTGTGACGATTTCAGGATGTTTTTCAGCGATATTATTCTGTTCGCCTAGATCAGTTTTAAGATTGAAAAGCATGGTTGTGGTCTTTTTGTTTTTAGATTTATGATGCGGTAGTTTCTGGAGTAGTTTCCAGTTGTCCTGACGGATGCCCTCCAGTTTTCCGTTAGATGTGTAGTGGAGGAATTCATTCCGCGGGCTTGGTTTTGTTTTTGTGAATACCTCGGTGGCGTCGAGACCATCGATCTTATTTTTAGCTTTGAGCGGATGACCTGACAGCGTTGCGATGGTGGGGAGTAAGTCGATGCTGCTGACGAGTTCGGCCGAGCTTTTTCCGGCTGGGATAGTGCCGGGACGCGAAATAATAAATGGCACGCGTTGCCCGCCCTCGAAGGTGGTTCCTTTTCCTGCCCTGAGCGGACCAGCGCTGCCGCCGTGATTCTTGAACTGTAGCCACGGGCCGTTATCGGTGGTAAAAATGATATATGTATCTTTTTCCAGCTTCAGATCTTTAATGGTTTTAAAAATCCTGCCGCACTCGGCGTCGATGTGCTCGATGATACATTTGTAGGCATTGGCTGGATCTGGATCTAACACATCATCAGGAACGTAGAGAGGAATGTGCGGCATGCTGTGCGGTAGATAGAGGAAGAAGGGTTTGTCTTTGTTCTTGGTGACAAAGTTGATCGCCTCATCGGTGTAGCGCCGTGTTATGGTGCGCTGATTGACTGGAACCTCGATGATTTTCTTGCCGCGCATCAGCGGTGTCTTCCAGAGCGGAGAGAACTTGTCTTGATTTTGCCAGCTTTCGTCCTGACTCATGCGTGGCTTGCCCTTGTTATCGGGGTGGCTCATGTCGTTCGAATACGGGATTCCGAAGTAGCTGTCGAAACCGTTTGCTGTGGGTAGCGTTTGAGGCACGTGACCCAAGTGCCATTTGCCGACGCAGGCAGTTGCATAACCGTTCGCCTTGAGATGATCTGCAATGGTGAGTTCATCCGGGTGGAGTCCGTATGTGTTTTTGGGAAACACAACGTGTCGGTGCATGCCTACACGCTTCGGGTAGCAGCCTGTCAGGAGTCCGGCGCGTGATGGTGAGCAAACAGGCGAGGGGACGTGGAAATCGGTTAGTTTCAGGCCTTCGGCAGCGAGTTGATCGAGGTGTGGGGTCTTGATGGTTTTTGATCCAAAGCAGCCAAGATCGCCATAGCCTTGGTCATCGGTAAAGATGATGATAAAGTTAGGGTCGCGCGCGATGGCGGATGAACAGCAAAGAATCGATAGTAGTAGGTAGATTGTTTTCATGATGGTTACTCTTGGAGGTAGGTTTTGGGTTTGTAGAGCAATGAGAAAGGTATGAAGATGATGGCGGTGATGAGCATGAGTTTGGTAAAGAACCAGAAGTAGGCGGCTCCTTCCAGCTTGGTCTGTCCACCTGCGTAATACGTTGTTTTGAGTGGTGATTTATCATTTTGAGAGAGAGGGCTGTCGAGCATGCCCTTACGTTTTTTCTCGCGGTAGAGCCATGTATCTTTTTCGTCTGCATCGGCCTCTCTAATAGAGACGATGACACCAAGATCCCATCTGGTTTTGGCTGTTTTGTCAGGGCCGTCAGAT
>JABHEX010000263.1 GCA_018676385.1 Akkermansiaceae bacterium | reverse complement strand
GTATTCTTTTGAGCATTTGAGATGCCACCAAAAAAAATCGAGGCAAATAGAATGAACAACAAATGGAGTCTAAACGAGGTCATGGTTTGGCGATGTATCTTCTTATTGGACTAACCATCTAAAACTGCTTATTTCAAACCTTCTACCATAGGTTTTGTTGATGGTGTTGAGTGTGGAATTTAGAGAATCATCATCCCATGGCTCATTATTGCTCGAATCTGATTGCGTGTCGACATATTCTGGCAATCGTTGCACAACCGCTTCGCAGGTAGCTTCTGCGATTATTTTGCCAGTGCTATCTCTCACCTCACCGTAGGCACGAATCCGAAAAGTATCCGATCGCGCACTCAATTTCGGGGCTATGGGTAGGAGGATATTAGCTTGGTTGACCTCTAGGGGAATGCCTGTGGCATTGTTTCTATTTCCAATGTATGCCGATGTTGCGAATGGAAATCTATCAGTCCATGTGTTATAATTTGGCACAGCTTGTGAGGTGCTACTTCTAATGATATCGTTTATTTTTGCGGCTTCTATTGCCGCTTGAATTGCCCCTTGGTAAGCAGATGCATTGCTTGCAATACGTCTATTGACAAAATCAGAGATACTCATGAAGGGACCTCGGGCTTTGACTTGATCTACGATCTTCACGGCAAGTATATCGATCTGATCATCTGTGAGTCTGGAGAAATTCTCCCATCCATTATTTGAACTTGTATCCGAGGTTGAGCTGCTCAAGGGAAAGGGAGTGCCGATTCCAGAGTCAGTCGTGCCTTGATTTGACTTAATAGCCAAGGCTTTGTTGCCTCTTAGGAAAGCGCTCCAGGCACTCACCGAGGTCGAGTTAACATTAAATGCCCCCTTGATCAGACTGTACGCACTTATTTTTTTATACCCGTCGCTGTTCAATGGTGAAGGGCTCAGTTCGGTAACCAGCTCGGCAGAGGCTTTCCCATCGGGTATGTATGGCTGCAGAACAGGATTGGCTTGGGCTGTTTTATAGTTTGTGCTGTAGAATTTAGCTAGGGTTGCCGACAGTGATCCTTTATTGCGATAACCGCTCGGACCAATAGCGAAGTCTGGAGCAATGCCTGAGAAGTAATACCGATCAAACAGAGCATCGTTGATCAGCCAAGAGGTATCGCTCGTAGTTTGTGTAGCGGCAGCTCTATTCAACTGAAGCGCCGCGGTGTTGTCGTAGATTGAGTCTTTCGGTATATAAGGGGGAACCCAAGAATTACCAATGGCATGAGTGGGCTCAAGAAGCCTAGTGCCAATATTCGCCCCTGATAGCTGGATTAGTGATATCATTGGGTTCTTTGGTATGCTGAGTAGTGGGAATTTACTATCGCCTTCGCTCAAGCTATAACTGTTACCGTAGAATGCATTCGCTCCTGATCCGTAGGCACTCAAGTCCACACCGATTTCATTCATTAAGTTGTTAAGTCCATCCGCAGGAACGATGGAAATTGCGGTGTTCATCGGAGAGTAATGAAACACCTCACCATTTGTAGAGACTGTGGCAGTGGCATTAAGTTGGGAAAATACTTCGATGTTGCTGAAATCATTGTATGCTTTATTCGCATTGTGATCTGTGGACATCACGAGTATCGAACTTATTCCGAATGGTTTTTTGGACTCACCCAGCTCAGCAAAATTATAGGAATGACTGAACCCTCTTTTCCCTCGGTCAATATTCTTGGCATGCTGGGCGCCGCCCAAGTTGATACGGAATTCCTTGCCTTGAATTTGATTCCCAAAATTATTTTCAGTATTGAGTTGGCTGGCGGTTTTATCAGATGCGGGCAAACTAGTTTCCACGTAATTCAAAATCGCATATTTATTTTGGCTAAGCACATTGAACATGACCTCTATCCTACATTGAGCGAGCTTGGCAGGATCAATGTTAGGGGTCCGACTATCGGCATCATTAGGGTTCACAGGAATTGTTCTCCAGTTTTTCCCTGTCTTATCAGGGAATTCATTGAAAAAAATACCCGAGGAAATAGCACCATAATTAATCCCTAGCTTGAGTTCATCATTAGTGACATTAGCATCCGCGCTTCTCGCGGATTCACGCGGTGGAGAATAGACGAGCACCTCACCTGGTTCCATAGACAGCCCTTTGAGCAAGTAGCTCAGGTTAGCATTACCGCCAGTTCTGTTGACGGCGTAATCGGTAAAAGACGTATCTGTTCCTTGGGTAGCCCATCTACTCGGTTTACCATGCTCGGTAACCTTACCATCTGCGTCTGTGATCTTGAAACGTATTCCACCAATGAATCCATTTTCGAGGGTGACGGCAAAGGCAGGTGCGGTGATTTTGGCATCATAGGGATTCCAAATAATAAAAAAGGGATCAACGACAAGTTTGAGTTGATTGCCAGTGTAGGCGAGACTGTAAATCGCGTTAACACCGAGTAACACTGGGGCATAGCTAGCTCTGATTGGACGATAAGAGTAGGCTCCGCTGATGCTTGTTTCTCTATTGATACCTAAGACCATATCCTTGGGCGGGATGTCTCTGTTCTTGTGAGCATGTATATCAAAGAGATCTTCGGCCTGCCCCCTGTTAGGGTAGTAGGATCTTGCGTTAAAAGCAAACCCACTTCCAGATTTTTTCAATCTTTTATAGAGATTCGCATAGTCCCGCATAAGCCACCAGCTAGGCCCCCTAACAAAAGTTTTAGATACCGTAATATCACTAGAGAAGGGATTTCCAGCAGTTGGGAAATCCCTAAATAAATAACGATCTCTCATACTGGTTCCCGGGGCATCCCGAGAGGCTGACAGCCCATCACTACCACCTGTAAACTCTCCCTCTTGCCTGTTAAACAAAGAGGCACTCTCAGATTCTGCTGAACCATCCATCTCAAAGGCCATGCTGAGATCACGCCTCAGCCCACCATTCTTAACATCAGCAAGCACACCACGGATGTTTATACTCATGTTGTGTCGATTGATCTTGAGCCAGTCTTTATAAGCAGCCGTATCTCCCACAACCAGTGGCATATCGACAGAGCTAAAAGCTCTTTGAAGATTTTGAAGGTAGTCATTTGATCCACCATCTTGTTTGATGGGATACTGAATTTGAACGCTATTAAAGGGACCACCAAACACTTGATGATCTACACCAGGCGTGGCTGCTAAACGGCGCTCTTGAGCGCGATTTAGATCTGCCCCTGTCGTCGCCAAAGCAGGAGTTTCACTCCAGGCAAGGTCAGCCTTAACTCCCTCATCTTCCACCCAGTAGGCGTAATAGGAACTGTGGGCAGAATCGACACCAACTTGCACTTTCGGCACTACGACATCTGAGGCTCGGTCCTCCCCTTCGAATATAGTTAAATAATTGTCCTCTGGATCAATGCTTGCAGCTGATATCGTATTGATCGTGGATTGGTCTGCTGAGGAAACTAACCATCTATTAAAGGTTTTTAGATTTGGACTGGCAGGGCTGTAAGTGGAGGTGTCCCATACCCCCAGCCAATGTCTTTTCCCATTTACGGCTAACGTTCCGTTTGAGTAACCATTGTTTGAATCACCCAATATGGCAGCC
>JABHEX010000262.1 GCA_018676385.1 Akkermansiaceae bacterium | reverse complement strand
TGCCTTGAATATCGCGAGGCTTCGGTGTGGCTAACATGCCATGATTTACTCTCAGTTTTTTGCCAAAATTCCTCACCTGGAATAGGAAGGTCAGGATCCGCGGGTGCCCATACGATATCTCTTTCTGGGGCAATCCCTGCACCCGGCTTAACCGTGACCCGAGCTATACCGGCATTAGTTTCAAATGCTCCCAACCCGCTAATACGACCACCGGCAGCACGATAAGCATCAAGGCCAGATGACCCAGCTTCATTGAGTGCCTTGTTTTGAGCATTCATACCCGTGATCACGCCAAGCTGATTACACGAGACGATAGTCGCTAAACAAAGAGCCCCAAAAAACCATTTCATGGGTATATGCTTCACAAAAGCTCACCATTTGGCAATGTGTAAGTGCTCCAGACTTGGCAATATCTCAGCATCATATACAATGATCGAGCAACCTACTCATGTGTGAAGAAATACCTGACGCCCCAATTCAACTAGAGGGACATATTCTCCTTGCTGACCCATCTCTACGCGAGGGCCTGTTTCGTAAGAGCGTAATATTGCTGGCGGAGCACAATCGTGAAGAGGGTGCCTGCGGATTCATCTTGAATCGGCCAACAGACCAAACAGTAGGTGACCTACTGACCTCGGATGAGTTTGCTCCACTCAAAAATATACGTGTTCATCTAGGGGGGCCTGTTGGACAAGAGCACCTGACATTTGCAGCATTATGGGCCAAAGACCATCACCTACACTTTGCGACACGTATCTCAGCAAGAAATGCTATTATCCGTACCCAACAACCAGGCACCCTTGTTCGCGCCTTTGCAGGATATTCAGGATGGACTCGAGGACAGCTCGAACACGAACTTCAAAAAAAATCTTGGATTACCACATTGCCAGAGGAACAAATACTGCAATCTGAGCACGAACAAAAACTTTGGGCAGAGATGCTCTGTCATATCTCACCGTATCACAAAATTCTCGCGGAGGCCCCAGATGACATCTTCGTAAACTAGTATTTTCGCCACACGGAAGGCATGAAAAGCACGAGGATTGCGTAAAGCTCGAGACGCCCAAGAATCATCAACATCGCTAAAAATATTTTTGTAACCCCTCCAAGATGCCCAAAATTCTCTGCCGGCCCGACAGATCCAAAACCAGGTCCAATGTTGGCAATAGTAGCAATCACACAACCAAAGGCACTGATCATATCCATGCCATGCGTCACTTCTAACAATGAAACTAAAAAACATGCCGCGATGAAGATTAATCCAAAAAGAGCCAGAAAAACCACTGTCTGTAATCGCTCTGCCTCACCCAAAGCGTTGCCGTTGACATGCATGCGGAACACCTGATGCGGTCTGAACGCGCGGACAATTTCAAAGCGCGCGGTCTTCAACAAAACTATAAACCGGCTCACCTTGACACCTCCTGATGTGGAACCGGAACAGCCACCTAAAATCATCAGAGCAGCAAGCAACACCAGTGTATCGCCAGGCCATGCTGCATAATCTACCGTGCTATACCCAGTGGTCGAAAATACAGACAGCACATTGAACCAGCTATGACGAAGTGCTGTGAGGAAATTCATCGGCCCCCCTCCCCCTATTTCTGTTAAGTTCCATGCAATAACCACTGATGCCACCATGAAGATGAGAATGAATAGCTTCCCCTCTTCCTCAGCTCGTAGACGCTGCCACCTTTTACGCAATAATACCACCCATACCAGAAAGCTTATACTACAGATGATCATAAAAATGCTCAGCCACAGTTCAATCAACCAACTATTCCCCCAAGATGCGTAATGACCGATACTCTGATTATGTGGACTAAAGCCACCCGTAGATACCACAGTAAAAGCATGAGAAATTGCATTATACGGAGACAACCCGAGTGCAAGTAACCCAGCAATACAGATGAGAGTAACACAAAGATACAACTTCCAAAGAGTCAACGCCGTGTCTCTGATCCGTGCCGTGTAGGCCTCACCAGTCTGAAAGGATGACTCATTTCGGAACATAGATTTTGATCCCATTCCCAAGTAAGATAGCAGAGCCACAAAAAGCACCAGAATACCCATACCACCAAGCCACTGTGTAACAGATCGCCACATGAGAATACCCCTTGGCCATGATTCTATGTCATTCCCCGTTGTATGATCAGTTCCCATCACAGTTGAACCAGTAGTTGTAAAACCTGAAACCGATTCAAAAAATGCATCCGGAAACTCCATCCGAGGTTCTCCAAGCATATACGGTAAACTACCAACAAGACCGCATAGGATCCATCCCAACCCGACAACTGCAATACCCTCTCGACGAGGGACACGATCAATTTTCCCAATGCCACAGAGCATGAGCAGCACACCGCTCAAAAAAACGATACCTGCTGACAGGAAAAGCGATGATACAGCCGCTGACTCTCCCGACACTGTATCCAAAACAGCAAATATACCACATGCGAGCATAGCAATACTGGTAAGAATCAGTAACGCGCCCAGGAACTTAGCTAAAATACGGAAATTCATTATTTGGTCAGTCTATTAGCGAACTAGCTTTAAGAATTTCTTCCTCACTTTGGGTGCCACCATTGCGTATATGGTATCGCCAGGTTTAAGTGTATCTTCAGGGCCAGGAACGATTGCCTGCAGCCCACGCATGCGTGCGACTAAGATACAACCCTCTGGCCACTCAATCTCACTGACCATATGTTCAGCAGCAATTGAGCCACTTGAGACCACTGTCTCAATCACTTCACCAGCTCCCATTTTCTTCACTGTATGAAAACGATCCGATGTTAGAAACCGCTCCAGTTCGCGGCGTGTTGCCTCTCGTGGACTAACAGCAGCCAGGACTCCAAAGTGCCGCCCGCTAGCACTAATAGCATCAGCGTAATCAGCGCGATGGATAAGTGTCAGGCAGTTCTTTGACCCTAGGTTATTTGCCTGCAAGCAGGTCATTACATTGTCCTCATCGCTTCCACTTGTGGCTATGAAAAAATCTGCTTCACCCACCTGTTCTTCCTCCAACTCTGATAGCACGGTGCCATCTGCATGCAGCACTGTTGTATCAGCAAGTAATCCTGTTAGCTCTTGAGCCCTTTTAGGGTCTATCTCAAGAATCCTAACTTTACAGTTGAAGCCCTCTAACATCTGCGCAAGCGAAAACCCATATTCACCGCCACCGAAGATAACAACACGAAGCGCCTCCTCGTGCCCGCTGCCCTTTTGCAGTCGCATAGCAAGTTTTCTAAGTCTGTTAGGATCACCAAAAATCGTCACGATGTCACCCGCCGCCATGGCGTCTTCTGCAGACGGAACAAAATGCTCGCCGCCTCGCGTGATCGCCGCCACACGGGTTCGCTCAGGAGCTTTTAGATCCTTTAGCTTTTTACCGACCGCATCACTATACTTACTAACACGAACTTGCTGCACCTCAATTCGGCCACGCGCAATCTCCTCCACCATCAGCGAGTCTGGATTTCGCACAAATTTTGACAACTCAATGGCACTCAATCGCTCAGAGCTGAAAATATGGTCGATCCCAAAATGCCCACGGTAATCAAACAGCCATTCTTCACGCTGCAAGCCCGGGTGTACTCGAGCAATTACTTTTTGTGCCTCGAATTTTTTAGCCATCGACGCGGCCATCAGGTTCACTGTGCTATCACTGGTAAGCGCAAGAAACAGCTCACACTCTGCAACACCCGCTTCAATTAGCAAATTTGCAGTGGCCCCATTGCCAGTCAACACACGCCCATCAATTTGCTGTTCAAGCTCTTCTGCTACCTTGGTATCATACTCAATAACTACAATACTATGAGATTCACGCGCCAACGAGACCGCAAGGTGACGCCCAATTTCCCCAGCTCCTACAATGATGATTTTCATAACAGCAGCCGATTGCCGCATGCCTTTCATGTCATAATCGTGCAAAAAAGCAAGGTAGATTGCCACATGTATTCCACACAGAGAGGTAATGCATAAGGCATTCATGTGTGAATCGTCCTTTTGACGTAATGTGATAAATTACGGTAGTAGTTTGGAGGTGCAATTGGTGTTTCAAACAAACACTTTCTTAAGTCCTATCTACGAACAAGAACGTGCACAATACTCAGCCTGACAAGGTCGCCAACCAGAAAGCTCGCAAGAAAAAAGGAAACCACTTGCGGTGACAACATTTCGCGGCATAATCCCGCGCGTCACGACTCTCAATACCATGGAAAACGTCATCATCATAGGAACCGGCCCTGCCGGATACACCGCAGCCATCTACGCCGCCCGCGCAGATCTCAACCCGCTTATCCTCACTGGCACCCAACCAGGAGGACAACTAACCACAACAACGGATGTGGAAAATTTCCCCGGATTCCCCGAGGGAATTACCGGTCCCGAGTTAATGGTTAGCATGCAGCAACAGGCGGAACGATTCGGTACCCGCGTCGAATTTGGTCAGGTAGAAACCGTCACCAAGGAAGATGACGGCACATTCACCCTCAAGGTGGGTTCTAAGGATATCAAGACCAAGGCTGTCATCATTTGTTCTGGCGCCTCAGCTCGCTATCTCGGGCTTCCAGGCGAAGAGGAACTGACTAAAGGTGGCCATGGACTGACTGCATGCGCGACTTGTGACGGAGCCTTCTACCGCGACGTTCCGGTCTGCGTTGTGGGCGGAGGTGACTCCGCCTGTGAGGAAGCGACATTCTTAACAAAGTTCGCTAGCAAAGTGCACCTGATCGTTCGTCGCGATGAGCTCCGCGCATCCAAGATCATGGCTCAACGTGCACTTGAGCATGAAAAAATTGAAGTCATCTGGAACTCCGGTATCAAGCAGTATTTAACCAACGAAAAGGGAGACATCCGCGCTGTTGAGCTTGCTGACACCCAGACGGGTGACACCTCAGAACTCGAAGTCGAGGGCGTGTTCATGGCCATCGGACACACCCCAAATAGCAGTTTTCTAAATGGGCTGGTGGAAACAGATGAAAATGGCTACATCCTTCAAATGCAAGGCACCCGAACAAGCGTGGAGGGCATTTACGCCGCTGGTGATATTTCTGATACGGAATACCGACAGGCTATCACTGCCGCTGGCCAAGGATGCGCTGCTGCCATCGAAGTGGAGCGTTGGCTCGCCGAGCAAGATTAAACGACATCAGAGATTTCCTCTGAAAAAAGCAAAGAATAATCGTTCAACTACGTTATTATAAAGGACGACGCTGAATCATATTCACCTCATACCGTGGTTGCCTCGCCGCTCATCGCACCCTAAATCTCCGCCACATTCACACCATAACGATATGAAAATTGTAAGCTCCATTCTCACCTTAAGTATCGCTACCTGCCTACCACTCGCTGCGCAACGCAGTGACAAACCATTGCTATCAATTAAACTGGAGAGCAAACGAGCTATTGAACGCGGCAACGCCTATCTCAAGACACAACAAGACCCCAAAGGCTTCTGGAGAGATGCTAATTATCCTGCATACACAGCTCTCGCCTTGAGCTGTGCGCTGCGTTCCCCCACCTACAAGGATGCTGATTACGTTCGCAAAGGCCTAGACTGGCTGGCAAAGCAACAAAAAGAAGATGGTGGGATTTATGGATCAGGACTCGCTACCTACAACACAGCCACGTCCATTGTTGCGCTGGTGGCATCAGGGAATAATAAATACCACCCCGCTATCCTTAAAGCCCGTAATTACCTGATTGCTATGCAGGCTACCCCGGGCAACCTCGGCGACCTCGACAAAAAACACCTGGGTGGAATTGGCTACGGCGGTACTTACAAGCACTCGGATCTTTCCAACACCCACCTATCAATCGAGGCACTAAGGCTCTCCCGCCACATCGCCCGTGACAACGCCAATGGCAAACAACCTGAACTAGACTGGGATGCCTTAATTGGATTTGTTTCTCGCGTGCAAAACCTCAAAGAAACCAACAAGACTGAGGGCATTAGCAATGATGGCTCATTCAACTACTACGTCGGTGGCTCAAAGGCTGATCCCTACGTACTACCCGACGGAACTGAGCAGCTCCGGGGCTACGGTTCAATGTCCTACGCCGGACTAGTCTCATTGATTTATGCCGACCTTGACGAGAAGGACATACGCGTCAAGGCCGTTAAAAAGTGGCTGAGCGAACATTATTCCGTGAAAGAAAATGCCGGCTTGGCAACCAAAGAACATCCCGAACTAGGTCAGCAAGGGCTCTATTACTATTATCATGCAATGGCGAAAGCGCTTGCTGCAGCCAATATCGACAAACTAAAACTCAAAGACGGTAGGGAAGCCGACTGGCGTCCTGATCTTGGTAACCAACTTCTCTCAAAACAGCGAGAAGATGGATCATGGCTCAACAGCGCCAACGCAAGATGGTGGGAGAGCGATCCTGTCTTGGTTACTGCTTATGGTGTACTTACTCTAGAGCAAATCTATCACTCAATTCCCGAGTAAATACAGATTGCAATGCCAGCATATTGATGCCGCCCAGGTAAAAAGAACGCTGTTTCTTCTCAGGCGACCGTTTCTTATCTCAGGCGACCGTTTCTTATATTACCAAAATCGTAAAAAACAGCTCGATTATGACAAGCCCTGCGCGTTAGCCACGCTGCAATTCAACCGCATGCTCCACACCTCAACTAATATCTCGCCGGTAGCCCACGCGTTTATCAAGCTCCTCGCGTAAGCCTTCAAGTCCCTCCTCGGTATCCGCAGATAATGAGACAATGGTTTGCTTCGGGAAGCGTTGTTTGAAAGCAACAAGGTTTTCTTCAGCACCGTCAATATCCATTTTATTCGCGATAATAATCCACTCAAATTTTGATAAATCATCATCATACATTTTGATTTCAGTTCTCAGTGTTTGAAGATCTTCGATGGGATCACGACCTTCGCTACCCGCCATATCAATTACAAAGAGAAGGAGCTTGCATCGGGTGATATGACGCAGGAACTCGTGTCCAAGCCCGCGATTCTCATGGGCGCCTTCGATCAAACCTGGAATGTCTGCCACTGTGCAACGACGGTATTTTGGAAACTCAACCACACCAACCATAGGATTGAGTGTTGTGAACGGGTAATTACCAATTTTCGGAGCCGCCTGGGAAAGCTTATTCACCAGCGTAGACTTGCCAGCATTAGGAAACCCGACCATTCCAGCATCCGCAATACGTCGTAATTCCAAATAAAATACGCCAAAGTCGGCCTCCGTCCCGAGTGTATGCTCTTCAGGAGCTTGGTTAGTGGATGACTTGTAATGCCAGTTGCCCTTACCCCCCTTACCTCCTGCGCATAGCACAAATTCATCTCCATACTCAGTAAGATCAGCGATAGGTTCGAGGTCGACCCCTTCTCCACCTCGCTCAAGCTCCACTGCCTCGGAAACCGTAGAAGCATTACTTCGGTAGACCACTGTGCCGGGCGGAACTTTACCAGTTCTGTCTTTGCTAGATTTCCCATGTTTCCGGTTACCCGCCCCGTGTTCACCGTTCTTAGCAATCAATTTAGGATCATATGAATAGGCCTTCAGGTTGTCCACAGCAGGGTCTACCTTAAGTATGATATGACCACCGTTTCCACCATCACCACCATCAGGCCCTCCTTTAGGCCTAAATTTCTCTCGACGAAAGTGGACGACACCATTGCCACCGTCACCAGCTTCGGCGTAAATTCTAATATGATCGATAAACATACTGATAAAAAATTTTAGGATTTAGACGCTTAATATGTAACTTGCAAAATCGAGCGGTGCGGGTTCATAGCAGTAATTTTGCGAATGAAAATGCGAAATAGAGACGAATATGCTATTTTTCTCTTGGCAAACGTCTTGTATTCGTACAATTTCCCGCCCCTGCCACATCTGGCTCATTCATTTTACCCATCATTTCATGCTAACTCTCAGACTCAACCGCCAAGGCACCAAAGACCGTCCTTTCTACAAGATCGTAGCAGTGGATAGCCGAAAGCGTCGCGACGGACGTTATATCGAGCAAATTGGCACATACAACCCCATGGAAGAAGGTGTAAATTACACCTTAGACGTTGCCAAGGCCGACGCCTGGATTACCAAGGGTGCACAACCATCCGACACCGTTGGTAGTATCATCAAGAAAGCCCGCAAAGAGTCCATGCAGGCAGAGGCATAGAATACCATCCCTTTTTATACGATTATTTTCATATCGTGTTTTGTTTGTCGCGCCGGTCTAGTGATCGGCGCGTTTTCTTTTGGGAAACAAAGCTACCCATCACGAAACAAGGTCAAAGAGTTTTTGATCTAACGTGACTTAGAGATTATCATTTACCTCATCTCCACAGAGACAGTTTCTTTTACCTCAAATTTGATTCCCTCAACACCCTTAAGAGCTGCCTTAGCTTTATCAAAATCCCCACTACGTAGAGCTCTGATTTTATCTGGCTCAGCCATGATCGCATCGATCGGAATGTCTTTTAGAGTAATGACGTTACCATCTACGTGGGCAGCATCAGTCTTTGCTATGCCAGAATCGATCTTCACTTTGGTGGTAATACGCATGCCCCCCATCATGCCCTTTATATTGGCAGATATCTGACGATTCATTCCCTCGGGTTTGGTCACTTCATTATTGGCCATGGCGGCATCTGGTTTCTTCTGTATGATGGTAAGTTTTTCGTCCTTAAATTTAAAAGTCACTGCCTTCTCTGTATCATCTGCCTTCCCTGTATCATAAGACCCTATTACCAGACTCGCAGCATCGTGCACCGCACCACGGATGCTGTATTTCAACTTGTTGATATCGGGAAACTTATAAACAGCATTTAAGCCCAGCTTGCCTTTGGTATTGATCTTTTCAATACTGACTAGCTCCACTCCCTCGCCCATCCTATTGGCACGCCCTCGCGTCTTAGCCTTATCGCTAATCACCCGCAAACGGTCTCCAGCTGAACTACGTATTATAAAATTTTTCATCTGCTCCCCAAAGTGAGTGATTTCTGTGACATTACCGCTACCATCTTTTTTTACAGTGATGGTGCTATCCACCTGAAAACAGCTTGTGAGAGAGAAAAGAGCAACGAATGATATAAGTGTAATGGTTTTCATGCTTATTAAGTGACGGCAAGCAGCAATCAATTCTTAGCTATGTGTATGTAAAAAACAGAATGATACTGAATTGCTGTTGCGCCATGAGCAGTTCCCGTTAATCTACAACATTATATAGAGTTATGGAGGAAACACCCGCTGTCCAAATCAACCGCCTCGTGAAGGAATTCCCATCGCCCTTCAGGAAGACGAAAGTGCGTGCTGTGAATGACGTTTCACTCAAGATAATGCCAGGTGAGGTTTACGGTCTGATCGGACCAAATGGCTCAGGTAAATCGACAACAATGAAGGCCCTGCTCGGGCTCCTACGCCCTACTGCAGGCAGCTGCCATGTCTTTGGTAAAAACTCACTAAAGACAGATTCACGACAAGAGATAGGATTCCTGCCTGAGAACCCTTACTTCTATAAACACCTCACCGGCGAGGAGACACTCCGATTTTACGCAAAACTTTGTGGGTTGCGCGGGAAAAAAATAAAAACACGGGTCGATGAAATGCTTGAGATGGTATCGCTCCAAGATGCACGTAAACGCCGAATTGGCGGTTACTCAAAAGGCATGCTTCAGCGGATAGGGCTGGCACAGGCACTCATACACGAACCTCGCTTGCTTATTCTCGACGAACCAACTGCAGGAGTCGATCCCGTGGGATCGCGCCAAATACGTGATTTGATCGTCAGCCTCAGGGAGCGTGGTGTGACGGTCTTTCTCTGCTCCCATCTACTAGAACAAGTGCAGGAGGTTTGCGATCACGTTGGTATCATATTTAACGGAAGTCTGGTCAAGGAGGGCCGACTTGATGATCTCATCGCCATCGAAGACCAGACAGAGGTGGTTATCCGTCACGCCAGTGATCACACGCTTACAAAAATCCGTGATGTAATCAATGATTCCAAAAATACTGAGTTCGTAAGAATGGGGAAACCACGGACAACTCTAGAAAGGTTATTCTTAGACGAAGCCAAGAAATCTGATTCGTTACTAGTCGACAAGGATACCCTCCCCCATGTTGTTATTGCTTCAACAAATAAGAAAGGAGGAGATCATGCGTAAAAACAGTTTCTTCTCCCCAAGCCGTATTCTGGTTATTGCAAGCCACACCTTTACCCAACTGGTGCGGATGAAAGTGTTCTATTTCCTCGCAGTCTTTGCTCTACTCATGATTGCCGCAAGTTTCTTTGAAATGCCCTATAGTCGAACTACGGAAGATACGGCAGAACAGGAACTTATCATACTCAAAAGTACAGCCATGGGATCGATGGCCATGTTCTCCGTACTTTTTGCCATTGCCGCTACCGCGTTACTCATCCCCAAAGATTTGGAAGATCGCACACTCTACACCATATTAAGCAAACCTGTTCCGCGTCTCGATTACCTGATAGGAAAACTATCAGGCGTCCTTTTACTCGTCGTTGTCTCGCTCCTACTGATGGACGGCTTGTTGTGTTTAATTCTCAACTACCGAACTGATGGTCTGCTCGCTGTGGAGCTAGAAAAAGCTCGAGCGCAAGGTTGGCCGAAGGAATACATACAGATGCGTCATGATTCCATTACACAACAAGGCGTGACATGGGATTTACACGCAGGCGTAGCTGCAATCTTTTTTAAGGCTACAATTATGGCATCTATCGCGCTGCTCATATCCACGTTCTCAAGCTCTACGCTATTTACCATCGTGATATCAGTTGTCATCTACTTCGTTGGCCACTTCACCGCGGATGCTCGCAATTATTGGTTACACAGTCATGGCTCTAACGTTTCTCAAGAATTGAAAATGGCATCTCAGGGAGTAGCACTCATCTTCCCAGATTTCCAGCTATACAACATCATTGATGCTACCATCGAGGGCAAAACGGTATCCGCAAGCATCATCAAAAAACTTACTGTATTGACCTTGTTTTACACTGGCATTTACAGCGTTTTGGCATGGTTTACTTTCCGGAAAAAAGAATTTTAACATGCGTATTGTTTTCCAAATTGTTGTCATTCTTTGTGTGCTCATAGGATTTGGCGCTGCTAAACTAAGCTATGAGGATCAACTCAATAAGGACATGGTTGAAAATCAACTAATCCAACCATCGCTTAAGCAAGGAACCAATCTGCAACTCGGACAAACGGGCGCTGCGGTGGCATTGGGTGGTCTGCGGTCGCTGGTAGCCGCAATGTGGAACCTTCGCGCTTTTATCCATTTTGAAAAACTTGACTGGATCAAACTAGAGGAAAGCTACGGGGTCATCACCACATTACAGCCACAAACAACACATTATTGGGATACGGGTGCATGGCATCTGCATACCAATGCATCAGTTCACTACAATGAGGATCGAAACCTTAGCCCGCTGCGCCGCAAAGCACTGCGTAAGCTATACATCGACAAAGGCTCTGCTCTTCTTGACGAAGGCGTGCGACAGAATCCTGAAAACTGGAAACTACACATCTCACTTGCTCGCCTGTGGAGTGATCGGTTTAAGCTACCAGATCTCCAACGTGCCGTAACGCATTACGACAATTCATTGGCAACCGACACAATGCCAGGATACAAGCGCAAACAATACAAGAGATTCAGGTTCTATTCTCTTGCACGTATTCCCGCGCGGAAAAAAGAGGCCCTCAATGATGGAACAGAACTTTTCTTGTCAACTCCCGACAACCACTTACCTAACTTAGTTTGTTGTTTGTTTGCATTACAAAATGCGGTTGAACTTCCAGAGAAAATTCCAATTCCTGATAATGACCTCTTTCCCGATGAGAAAACTCAATACACTTGGTTAACGAATTACTGGAAAAATAGACATATATCCTACCCTATGGATGGCGTGCTGGATAAGCGGCGGGAACTCGCAATCAAGCTGGGCATTCCAACACCAGATCAATAGCTCTTACTAGATTTGGCTGTAACTACCCGATTCAACTCATCTCTATCATAAATGCAAATTGCAACAGCATACGCGCCGCTTCTCCCAAGCCAAATAACGAATCAAACAGCCCTTTGGCACAATCCCTCCCTCTTGCACCGCCCTTTATTAAGTCTCTTTAGTTTTTTTCTTTCCCTAAGTTTGCTCCGAGGTCATTGATTGTTTCCAGTATTAGACATGAAAGTAGCCATTTTCAGTGATATTCACGCAAACCTTGAAGCGCTTGACGCAGTTCTCGCTGATGCTGAATCGCAAAGCTGCAACAGTTATGTCTGTCTCGGCGATGTTGTCGGCTATAATGCAAGCCCAGCTGAATGCTTAGAAAAAGTCAAATCCATGAAATGCCCAGTAGTCAAAGGGAACCACGATCAAGACTGCGGCCACGACACCTCTCTGGATATGATGAACGCAACCGCAGCTGAAGCTTTGCTCTGGACTCGTGAGCAACTCAACCCAGATCAGAGACAATGGCTAGCTCGCCTGAGAATGGTACGCCAAGTGCACGATTTCACTGTCGTTCACTCAACTCTCGATCAACCATCCTCATGGAACTACGCAACCAACAAATTTGATGCCATGGCAAACTTCTCTTATCAGGTGACACCGGTGTGTTTTTGCGGTCACACTCATGTGCCATGTATATTTACTCATGGATCAGTTGTGCAAAAGATTCCTGCAAATTCGATCACAATCGAAGCCGGACAAAAATATTTCATCAATGCGGGGTCAGTAGGACAACCTCGTGATGGCGATTGGAGAGCATCCTACTGCATTTACGATCTAGACAAGAGTACCGTAATTTTTCGACGTGTGGAATATGATTTACAAACGGCACAGCAGAAAATCTTAGACGCTGGCTTACCGGAATCACTTGCCAATCGCATCGCCATTGGCCGATGAGATCAGCCTAATTCTAATCGTAATAATGCTCTCCATATGGGTATGTCGGCAGCACTCCAATCAAGCTCAGAACACTCTTTGATTTTCAGCCAACGCATGTCATTATGTTCACGAAGGTTTATTTTTCCAGACTTGATGATACACAGATAAGGCATTAACCGGATTGAAAAATTATCATACTTATGAGTAACAACATCGAGTGGTCGTAGCACACTTAATTCACAACTTAGTTCTTCAAGAATCTCTCTAGACAATGCATGCTCGGGGTGCTCTCCCAGCTCAATTTTTCCACCCGGAAACTCCCACTTACCAGCAAACAACTTGCCTTTAGGACGTTGGCACGCGAGCACTTCCCCATGTGGATTACGGATAATTGCGCATACTACATTGATCATACCACCAGATTAATCCATACATAGACACTAACACAATTTCAAATGTCCAATACAACCATACCAATCGAAGACGACCCTTGCGATATCATCACTAAGGCAATGCGCGGCCAAAACCTTTCCACAGAGCAGCTTGCCGATAAAGCGGGCATGGACATCGAAGTGCTCCAGGACTTACTTGCCGGCGGTAACACACCCACGGATATCAAACGGGTTGCAAAGCTACTGAAACTTGACGGCGGTGCATTGTCAAATTTATCTAATTATTACCCCAGTATTGAGTCTCCCAAAGGGCTTTATCAGATCATCTCCCCTTTCGGGCATGCCGGCGTCAATGCATACATCATTGAGCACGGAACCACCGCCACAGTGATCGATACAGGAACAAATGCCGACGAACTTATTCAGCTAATACACTCAAAAGGTCTCAAAATCGCGCGTTTGCTCATCACACATCGACACCATGATCACACTGCCTGCACAGAAGCATTCAAGAATACACCCGTCTTATACCCAGAGGACTTAGAGCACAAAGCTCTAATCAAAACCGAAAATGGACCCATCACGTCGTTAGATGTCAGTGGGCATATGTCGCCTGCTCGAGCTTTTTACTACGAGGGGCTTGAAACCCCGATCTGTATTGTTGGCGATGCAGTTTTCGCAGGCTCAATGGGCGGAACCTCAGGAGAAAGCACCTACAAACTATCTCTTAAAACAGCACAAAATAATCTAATGACGCTACCTTACACTACCGTTCTGTGTCCTGGACATGGACCACTAACAAGCGTGAGATTAGAACAAAAAAACAATCCCTTTCTGTCCAAATGTTGATCAACATCTTCGCTTTTATCTTGATACCAGGTATAATCCATTGATTATGAACTGTCTCCATTAATTGAAGGCATACACATCATGAAGAAAACAAATCAATACACCACTATATTAGCAATGCTTGGCATCACCTCTGCTCCTCTTCTCGGCGCAGGTTTCCAGCTCCAAGAACGTTCTGTCTCAGGTCTAGGACGTGCATTCTCAGGTGAAGCCGCTATTGCTGACGATGCATCGGTCTTATCATCCAACCCTGCAGGAATCATCCTCTTGGACGACAGTTCTTATTCCGTAGGTCTGCAGTATATCAAACCAAACGTTAATTTAAAAGGTAAGAGCGGCCCAGCTAATGCAAGCGTCAGCGATTCCGATGTCGCCACAGAGGCCTTAGTTCCTTACTTCTACTATACTCGAAAAATCACTGACAATATTAGTGTAGGCTTCGGTATGTTCTCATCTTTTGGGCTCGCCACCGACTATTCGGATAGCTTTGCCGCACAAGTAGGCACTGATCTCAGCGAAATCACTACAGTTACAGCTAACCCATCTGTTGCAGTAAGGCTTAACGAGCAAGTGACCCTGGGTGTGGGCATCGACATCATGCACGCTGAAGGCAGACTTACCAGTGATATCCCAAACTCGGGTGGTCTAAATGCGCTTGACCTAGAAGGCGATGACTTGGCCATTGGCTGGAATATTGGTATCCTCTATGAAATTAGTGAGGGAACACGATTAGGGCTGAGTTATCGTTCCAGTATAGATCTTACTATAGACGGCTCTGCAGCATTTGGTCCCCTCAAAACTAAATTTGATGCGCAACTTGAAGTTGAGCTACCAGACAGCATCGAGTTCAGTGCCTACCACGAACTCGATGACCAATGGGCTGTTCATACTGATGTCATTTGGACAAATTGGAGTAAATTTAAGCAACTCGCACCAACAACTAAAGGTGGTCCGCCAATCCCTGTAATTCAGGAAAACTGGAATGATGCTTTCCGTTTCGCTATCGGCACTACCTACAAGCACAGTGATAGCCTGACCTTCCGTGCCGGTCTCTCTCTTGACGAAAGCCCAGTCAACACATCAGACAGGACTCTTCGTATCCCTGACGGTGATCGCATATGGGCAAGTATTGGAGCCACCATCAAGCTAACCGATAACTACAATCTTGATATTGGTTACACCCATATCTTTGCCGATGACGTATCAGTATACTCAGAGGCAAACGGAGGCAACGAGGCACTATTCACTGGAAAGATTGGGGGTGATGTTGACATCATTGGTGCCGGTATCAGCGGTACATTCTAAAAGATACTTTAAAACACATTTCCTATGGATGCATCATTAAGATGCATCCATTTTTTTGAAGATTATTCAATATTGGTCCCGTAAATCTCCTCCTCATTCACTCCGAGAAAACTGAGGAATGTGGGTATGATCATGCGGAAAAGCGAGTTTTTACCACCGCGCGACAACTGAGCCATAAATAATTCCGCGGGATCATTACCCGATACTGGAGTTGATTGCTCCACTCGATGACTGCCCACATTTAATAACTGATGAAGGTAGCGAGAATCAGCCCCGCGCGATACTCTCACAGTGCAATCAGGCGATGATATTTCCAGTTCCGCAATTGGTGCAGCGGATGAAGCTGTTTCCACAACTGCGGTAACCTCGACGCCCTCATTAGTTTCAAAACAAAATCGATCTGAAATTTCAGTATCTTGTCGCTTATCCATTAAAGGTTTCCATCCATTACTCTGAATTATCCATGCGAGGAGCTGTAAGCCTGCCATCTTGTGATTAGGATGTACCTTAATACGGATCGAATTGGTGTATTCTAAAGATTGTTTCGCAAGCGGGTCGTCATAGAGCCCGGCTACTGCTAAACGCACCGCATAGCTCCGCGTCCATTCCATATCCATGGGTGAGAAATTGTTCGCATTTTTCAATGCTCTCTCAATACACTTAAATGATTCAGCTGGGTCACTCCACTGCGAGCTGTCGAATACAAACCGTTCAATCAAGCTGTAAAGTCGCTCTGAAAAAATAGATGATAATTCTCCCTGCCACCAAAAAACAAGCGGCAAGTCGCTGTTAAGATGAGCAAACACCGTGTTACGTAATCGTCCAGTCGCACGCCCAGTCAGTTGAAACGCAATCTGCTCACAGCAGACACTTTTTCTACCATGGCGCAAGTGGCAATGCGCAGTGATCCACGCGCGGATCGATGCCTTTGGATCATCTCGATCGATGCCTATTAAAATAGCACGACAAGCATGCTCACGCGTAATTTCTTGCACAAGATCTGAGTTCCGCAGTATGGCACCGTCATTTTCCGAGTAAACGGCGAGGTTCATCAGCGAGGCATTGGTGCTTGCCTTATCTTGCTCCCATAACAACCTCAACTCTCTATCTACACTACCGATGGCTACCTCTTTACCAAGGATCTGCATCTGGCTCTGTCGAATTACATCTTCCATCTAGTTATTATTTAGAGCCTTCTCCACTTACGCCCACCCTCAGCAAGTAAATCATCAGCTTCTTTGGGCCCCCATGTTCCAGCAACATAATCTGCTACCGGAGGCGGATTCGAAGATTCGTGCCACGCACTCTCGATATGATCAATGAACTTCCATGCTTCCTCAACTTCATCTCGGCGCGCAAAAAGAGTCGCATCTCCCGCCATCGAATCTAATAACAATCGTTCGTAGGCTTCTGGACTTCCCTTTCCAAAACTCGTAGAGTAATGGAAATCCATTTTCACTGGCTCGAGCCGTAATCTCGCCCCTGGAATTTTGGAAACCATACGCAAAGATATTCCTTCATCTGGCTGGATACGAATGACCAACACGTTACCACCAGGCACTCCCCCAGAAAGAGCATTAAAAAGCACCGTGGGCGGCTCCTTAAAATGAACCGAGATCTCAGTCGCTTTTTTCGGTAGTTGCTTACCCATACGCACAAAAAAAGGAACACCACTCCAGCGCCAGGTATCAATCATGATACGAAGAGCGACATAAGCTTCCGTCGTAGACTCAGGGTCAACTCGATCTTCCTGGCAATAGCCAACACACTTTTCTCCATCAACGTGACCTTCGGTGTATTGAGCGCGGACCACATTTTCTGCAACCAACTCAGGAGTATCCCACTGACGCAATGAGCGTAGCACTTTAACTTTCTCATCACGCACGCCATCGGCAGTCAAGTCTGTAGGTGGCTCCATCGCCACTAAACTCAATAGCTGCAAGAGGTGATTTTGCACCATATCACGCAAAGCACCCGCTTTGTCATAATAACCTCCTCGTCCACCTTCCATTCCCAAATTTTCGGCACAGGTGATCTGAATATGATCAATATAATTGTTATTCCAGAGAGGTTCAAAAATAGCATTAGCAAAACGTAATACCATGATGTTCTGCGCCGTTTCTTTCCCTAGGTAATGGTCAATTCGGTAGGTATCCTTCTCTTGAAACGTCTTGTTAACTACCTCGTTGAGGTGCTGAGCAGATGGAAGATCAATCCCGAAGGGTTTTTCAACAATGACTCTCGACCAACAACCAGCTCGGCAACTATTTAAACCTGCATCCTTGAGCGACTCTAACACATCATCAAAAAACGAAGGTGCACTAGCAATGTAAAACAAGCGGTTTCCTTTACCTCCACGCTCCTGATCAATCTCCTCCAGACTTTCAGCGAGTCTCTTATAGCCATCTGCATCTTGAAATTCGCTTTGGTGATAATGAATCTTCTGCGCAAAATCGGCCCAGACTTCGTCGTCGTGTCCACTGCGTGAGACTTTGCGATTAATTTCCTCTAACCCGCTACGGAATTGCTCATCGGTTTTTTCTCGGCGCGCAAATCCTACGATCTTAACCCCAGCAGGCAGCGCACCCTCGAGCTGAAGGTTATACAACGCTGGAATGAGCTTGCGATGAGTCAAATCTCCGGTAGCACCAAAGATGACAACTGTACATGCCTCAGGCTGACTGCGGGAAACGAGGTCCTTACGAAATGGATTATTCATAATAATTGGCAGAAGCACATGATCTTTGAAACATCGTGATGCTACCAGATCATAATCTCTAAGATTTATGCATCAAGCGAAACAGCTGACATTCATGTGACTTATATGGTAAAATATAATTAACTCTACCACAATGAGGCATACAAGTATCTCGATAATTCATCCTACATAATCGAAAATCAATCAATGTATACTTATCAACGATAATTCACTAGCTCATCACTTGACACATTCGCGCAAATACGTTTTCTCAAGATACCATGCTGGACATTTCCACTCTGATCCTGCTTGCCACTATTTTTCTCGGCATTTCTTATATAAGTGCCTCAGTTGGCCTTGGGGGTGGTTCGTGCTACACAGCCATAATGGCTGCGTTAGGACTACCTCCACTAAGCATACCTTTGATTTCTCTTAGTCTAAATCTGGTGGTCACTTCTGCTGCCAGTTATCAATTTATTCGCCATCATCATGCATCATGGAAGTTGATCACGCCATTCCTAGTCACTTCACTACCCATGGCCTATCTTGGAGGATCTCTTCAGTTACCTAAGCGGTGGTTCTACGCAATACTTCTAGCATCACTAGTGTTGGTTGTTGTTCGCATCTTTTTCCTACGTTCGGTTAAGGTGAGATGGAATATAACAGGCACAAAAAAACTAATAGTGAGTATGATCGCCGGCACTGCTCTTGGTTTTATAGCAGGAGTTGTTGGTATTGGAGGCGGGATTTATCTTGTCCCTCTAATTATTATCCTTGGTCTTGGTAATGAAAAACAAGCCGCCTCCAGCGGTGCCATTTTCATTTGGCTAAATTCGCTCACGGGGATGATTTCCCGAATACAACATCATGATGTAGAAATCCTCAATTACCTCACTCTAATTGTGGCTGTATATCTCGGAGGTATGGCCGGCGGCTTCATCGGCGCGACGAGCCTTAAACCGCAAATGATGCAAAAAATCCTTGGGATCATCATCATCGTCGCTGTGATACTTCTAATTCCAAGATTACTCTAAGGAGTTTTGACGGCTGGCTTTGATCTCAGCATGTCTGTAACTACAGCATCAGCGAATGAACCAATTGCACCACCGTAGCGGATTACCCCATCTTGATCTAAGACAATGCAGTGTGGCCAACTCCCAATACGATACGCTTTGGCAATTTTCCCCTCGGGGTCTGAGATGTTTCTCCATGTGACGATACGATCTGCTTCCAGCGCGCGCAGGTTTTCAAGTGAATCACGATTAACCCCGAGGATGGCAAATGGCTTTTCTGCATTTATTTGATTCATCCTGCGCAAGATTTTTAATGCCTTATCCATCCGAGCTAAATCGGTGTCAAAACTCGACCAAAAAACGAGCAAAATTACCTTACCCCGATAATCCCTAAGATTTACTACCCTACCCGCAGAGTCACCTCCGATTAGGTTTGGAGCCTCCCTGCCATTGGATAGACGAGTAATGATGTAGAGCTGATCCTTGACAATATCTGCGACAACTGTGTTACCCACTTTGACGTCGGCGCTCTTTTTTACAGCTTCGCGCAAATTGGCTAGCCTCTGCCGCATCACCTGTCCACCCTCGCCCAGAGATGAAAGTATCAGCGCGAGACTGAGTGCAGCTTGGCCCTGAACCTTTGGATCAGGATTCGTTATTTTAATTTTTTCTAACAATTGCATTCCTCGTGACCGCAGAGGGATTTTGCCAGCACGCATGGGCTCGTTATTTTGACGCAAGTATACCATTGCCATGACAAAGCTGCCAAGCTGAGGACTCTTAATGTGGTTTTTTTCCAGCGCATTGAGTAATGCGCGCTGTGAACTCGCTGTGAGACTAGTGTCATTTTCTAATAACCAGGCTCCATATTTAAGAGTCCATTGCTTATCCAAATCCCGATTTAAGAGGCGCTTTAGGCGCTTGCCATAAGCCGCCGCATCAGGCTGCTTCTTCCTAATCATCTGAAGAGAAGCCGCGTTAGGGGCCAGTTTCATCTCTGCCAGCCAAAGCTTCTGCGCATCTTCATACTCAGTGATGATCGCCGCAGCCTGTGCCTCCGTAGCTGCGCCGGCAAATGGAACGACAAAAAAGACATATACGAGTATATAACAACTCAAATTGAATATCTTCATGAGATTAGGGTAATTGTGTCCTCCAGAAAAACAAGGTGCAAGCGCAAGCTAGCCGACTACTCGCTGCAGCTCTTTCTGAAACGCCAAGATATCAGATTCGCAGGGGCTATAGCCCTCATTCTCTGGATCTACCCCAAGTCTACCCATTTCATCTACATACCACATACCAGCCTGCCCATCAGAAAAGGTCACTCGCCCACTCGCCATTACTCCAGGTCGCGCAATTTCATCCACCGTAACTTTCACGTTTGTAGTGGCCGAATCATGCGGCAACACCTCAATATCATCCTCAGTAAGCTCAGTTGGATCCACCTCAGCTGGAACGGTTTCTTGGGGTGATTGATTCTCATCAGGCTCGTCAGTCTTTAGCTCAAGATCAAGATCAATGACCAAAAAACGAGTATCCATATAAGTCAGTCCATGACCGAGATCTGATTCCATCTTCCGCTGTATATCAGCGAGCTGCGCTCCCTCATTTACCCACGATTTAATTGTAGCAATCTGCTCTTTGGTCAGTATTTTGGTATTAAACATAGTCGCGTGCTCATTAAACGCACGATTGACTGTGATGCAAGCCCAGTGGCATGTAATTTGGGTATTGTTTTTTGGAGTTGGGCTTAAACAAAAAAACGATTATAGAAAGATCGTGACTGACGCTCAACCGACGCTACCCGTATCGCCTCCACGCACTTGGGCAGAAATCAATCTTTCCAATCTGCGCCACAACTATGAGGCTGTAATAAATCAACATCAAGGATGCGTGTTGGCAGTTCTTAAGGCAGGTGGCTATGGCCACGGTATCGCAGAGATGGCGGCGGAACTTGAAAAGATAAACTCCAGCTCAGCCCCCAAGTTCATGGGTGTTGCAAGTGTAATCGAGGCACGGCAACTCGCTGATGCTGGCATCAACACGCGTATTTATCTGCTGGGACCTGCATGCCCATCTGAACGCAAGGAAATTGTCGCTCGTGACTGGACTCCCTGTGTCTCCAGTCTCGAGGAGGCTAAGGACTTTAACAGAATAGCCGCAGCAAGAATTGGTATAAATCCTAATACAAAACTGCGCATACATTTGGCGGTTGATACCGGCATGGGCCGAGGTGGGTTCCTTCCCGAGTCATTAGTCGAAAATTTCGACGCACTAGAGAAACTCGACTTTCTCGAACTGGAAGGAATAGGCTCTCACCTACCCTCTGCTGACGAGGATGAGGTATTCACACACTCCCAATTTGAGATCTTTGACAGTTTGATTGAATCCTT
>JABHEX010000261.1 GCA_018676385.1 Akkermansiaceae bacterium | reverse complement strand
CCAAAACTGATTTGTTGTTGGGTGGAGATTCCTACAAGGTTCTTTATGAATCCGGTGCGTGGTTGGATGTGGAGAAGGAAAAGGGTGCAAGTCACAAGACGGTAGATAAGAAGGCATTGCAGCCTGGGGTTTTGCGCATCAGTAGAAAAGTTGCCAGCGGTGCCAAGGGGTATGAAGCAGGAACCATACTCACTAAGGGTAAGGGGATGCGTTTTGGAAATGCGGTGCATCAGTTGTTTGAAGGTGTGACATGGCTCGATGAATTACCGGTGCTCGGTGATGAGTTGTCCGCCCGTACTGTCGCTGACTGCTTGGAGGCTCCAACCATTCGCCCACATTTCGAACGACCATCGGGTGAGTTTAAATTACTGCGTGAACAGCCGATCGAGACCCGCATTAATGAACAATGGGTCAGTGGTATCATCGACCGTGCTGTTATTTTATTAGAAAATAGTAAACCAAAGTCGATTGCTATCATTGATTTTAAAACAGATACCAAGATAACTGCCGAGTCGCTACGTGAGAAATACTCTGACCAGATCGCTCTTTACCGGCAGGCACTCTCAGGCATTTATAGCCTACCAGAGAAAAATATAACCTGCCATCTGCTTTCCACATCATTGAAGGAAATGGTGGATGTTTAGGGTGGTGTTTCCTTGAACCATGACTGTTGCATGGCGTGGAGCTTATGTTGGCTGGTGGTGTAAACTGACTGCTAATCAATATTTGTGTGCTTACACCCCGAATGTATGGGTTTGACAAAGGTGCAATATCATTGGCAACCGGCATGCCATGGCTTTTCTTATTAACATGACAATGATTGTTTAACTTCACAGAACAGCGCAGACGCTAAATAGAGCGAGTAATATCAGGTAGCGCTAACAAATAATTTTTCGGACTAGTTGGTGGGCATTGTATAAATCACTCTGACTACTCTCGTGATAGTATTGGGATGCCACGCTTTAGTAATTGGCCATCAACCATGTCTGAGACGCTAGCATCGAGGTAAATAGTCTTTGGGTTGCCGTCTGCGAACTCGATGGTGTGCAAGCCGTCAGAACCGGGTGCTTGGAATGCCTTCACTAGTGAAGGGATGTCAGCGATATTCTTACCATTTACTTTGGCGATGATGAGGTTTCGCATCCTCTCGTATCCTGTGGTTGCGGGGGTAGGTACTGCCGCACTGAGGAAAACAATACGGTTACGTCCTGCCTCATAATCCTCTGGTGAACGAAGAACATCGAGTAAGTCGAGGGGTGCCTTGGATTGCCAGTCTTTTCCGAAGGCTTTCAAGTAAGTGGCGGTTAATTCCTGAAAAATAAATCCACCCTTAACAAGAAATTTTGGTGCTGTGTCGTATGTGTATGCGGGCACAAGTCTTTTGCCCGGGCGCTTCAACACAGCTGTCAGTATTTTTCTCTGACCCTCACGTAGTATGGTGATTTTAACTTGGTCTCCAACTTTATGAATACCCCGCACTTGATGGCTCCAGAAGAGCTTTCCATATTGTGCATCTGTGTAGTATCCACGACGACCTATCTCTTTGCCGTCGATTTCAATGATAACGTCACCCTTTAGTGTGCCTGATTTTTCTGCAGGGCTGTCTTTTCTTACGTGGGTGACATAGATGCCACCGACGTCATCGGGGAGCTTAAGCCATGCTCGAAAATTGGGGTCAACGGTGTTGCTGACTCCAATGCCGAGAGATGGAAAACCTACATAATTACCATCTTTAACATCAGCAAGAAATGCAGCAATGATTTCAGGAGCCAGTACATCGGTTATCTGATCTTTGGAATTATAGCTAGTCAGCAGTCCCAGTAATTTGCCGTCTTTGATAACAGGCAGCGAGTAGCTCGATGAGGCGCTCTGCATGGAACCTTTTGCTTCATAGGTTAGAAAGTAGTGCCCTTGAGCAAAGCTGGAAACGATATCGGCGCTCTGGATTGTGACTTCGGTTATCAAGGGGACGCCATTGTCTTCAAGCTGCCATACGCTCACTTTATCTCCAATCTTCGCGCCACCTCCCAACGTTATAGGGCTGAGTGTTTTGAAAAAACCATCAGTATCGCCATTGTCTGCGGCAAGTAAAGCTAGGTTAGCTTCATAATCGATTGCTACTACTTTAGCAGGAATTGTGCGGTTGCCATCAGCATTCTCCAGTTCAATGTAGGTAGCATCGGCAGCCATTTCTGCGGTAGTTAGAATCTGATTGTTTGGCATGGTAACACCGAGTGCACGTCGTTTGCTTGGGGCAGACTTATCCCAGGGTTGGGAAGCGCTCCATTTTTGCAGAGTGGAATTGATACGGACGACGTGCTTTTGCACTGGAGCAGCCGCGTGGCT
>JABHEX010000260.1 GCA_018676385.1 Akkermansiaceae bacterium | reverse complement strand
GAAAAGCAGAAAAAAGGCAAGGCCAAGATGAAAGCCATCGGCAAGGTAAACATCCCTCAGGATGCCTTCATCAGGGTGCTGAAGAATGACTAGCAGATATGCCCGCGAAGACTGCTAGTCGCCTGGTCTATGTGATCCTCTTGGGATCAACGATCATCATCGGCTTACTGACGCGGTCGGCCTTTATTCCTGCTGACACTCCTCTAAGAAATTATGCTGGAGACATGCTCTGGGCGATCGCGCTCTACTGGTTCATGGCTGTTGTTTCCCCAAAGTGGCACCCGTGGAAACTCGCTTTCATCACTGCCGTTATTTCTTACGCTGTAGAACTGAGCCAACTCTATCACGCAGACTGGATCGACAATATCAGAGCCATGAAATTAGGCGGCCTGATGTTAGGATTTACTTTTCACTGGCCGGATTTGCTCTGCTACACAGGTGGCGCCATTGTAGCCAGCACCATAGATTTTCACCTTCTCCGTAAAGACCAGCAATCGCCATGGCAATGGTAGTTAATGGCGGGGCTAAGGGAAAGGTTTCTCTGTTCGGGAATAGCAGGCATCGTTTTCTTCTTGTTCATGCTCACGCTGAATTTAGTTGAGCTGAAAACACTGGCAACATCCTGCGCCCTGCTCCTCGTCAGATTTTTGATGCGCAACGAGGACTCGACGGATATTTAAATATCCATGCTGTTCACTTTCGCCGATTTTGTATATGTTAGTGATTAACAAGAAAATTCACATGCACCGCCTTCTCATTACCATCCTTGTTTTTTGCTCACTTCATTGCCAGCTACCCGCCGAATCGACCGCTGAGCAAGATTACTATTCCGCCCGTAAACTTGCAGCGAAAGGAGACAAAAAAGCCGCCTATGAGCTGTTCATGAGCTCGGTTGCCAAAGCGCGGCAAAAAAACAATATCAAATTTGAGTTCTATGCTCACTATCACGCTACCTATGTCGCATATTCCCTACAGGATTATGACAAAACGTCCAAGTGTGCAGAAAACGCGCTGAAATGTTTGGAAAACAATCAGAATCAACGGTGGAGCCGACAGCGCAATATCCAGAGTATAAAAGTTGAGGTGTTAGGGTTGGCTGAAAGGTGTGCTTCGATACAGCAAAAAATCACCACCGGATGGGCGCTTAATCACAAAGCGATTACGGCTTGGAAAAAACTAGCCAATCACCCAAGTGGCTCTCTCAATCTTGATCCCGCATTGGTTGCAAAATCGAGCGCCGACCTAAGATCACTCGGCTGGCGATTGATCGAAAGAGAAGCAAGCTACCTGCAGCTTGTAGGTCGCACTCCCGAAGCTCGATCCATGCTCAACTCCGCAATCAAACATATCGGCACAGATCCAAATTCGAGCCACTCAACACTGAGCGCCTATAGCATCAAACTTATAACCCACCTAGCGCTCATAGAATCCTTCGTCGGCTACAAACAAAGAGCGATAGAATTATATGAACAAAGCATTCGGGTTTCCCAGGCAAATAAGAATTACCCCAGAATCTCTTTGTTCGGCCAAAAACTCAACCTCTACGCTACGATTGCTTATTTACAGGGCGTGGATGATAAAATAATCGCTGACACGGACAGCATCATCGCCGAGAGCGAACAAAAAAAATACCGCAATTTGCTGGGGCTCAAACGGCACGCATTACGCATTAAGAGCACCCAAAATAATTCTCAAATTCGTCAGTCAGTTCTTGAGCAATTAGCTATTCAAAACAACAAGGTTGGCAACCAAACAGAAGTGTTATTCACATCTCGCGACGCCTTGTTTGAACAAGCCAAGTGTGGCAAGGCAGGCTTAGATAAGGCATTCAACCAGTTTGTCACCCAAGTAAGACGATCAGGAAACAAAAAAGCCGAACCTCGGATTTACCGGGTCTACGGAGACTGGTTACGTATCCAGCATCGCCATGGCGAGGCTCTCACCGTCTATCAGGAGGCACTCAGACTGAATCAGAATTTCGAGTGGCACCCGATGACCATTTTGGTAATGGCTAAAATGGGTGCCGCCTATCTGGAAAGCAACCAACCTGACGCTGCATGGGAAATCTGGAAGCGGATGGAAGCATTCCAGCAATTGCACCCTGATCTGCCAGGGTACACGATCGTGCGTAGCCGCTCTATCCAAATTCATGCACTCCTGCGGGCTGGGCTTGAGGATAAGGCTAGAGCATTAGCCACAAGCACACTACAAATGGCCAAGGCCATGAGAGTCCCCAATATTTGGCTAACATCAATCCAACTCAAATTTCTAGACCAGCTCTTACTCAAACTCAAGAAATCGGAAGCACCACAGCCAAACAGCCAAAAAGAGAACACCAGACCACTCATTATCCATCCAGTGGCAATGAATACTCTGAGTCTTCCCACAGGAACAACAAGAGCGTCGTTCTTCCTGATAAACAGAGAGTCAACAGGTCTTACCGGGAAAGTGGTGGTCACTGGAAACGGAGTAAGCTTCGTCATACCTGATGGAGAAACGATACCCAGCGTCCGTTTTGATCCCAATCTACCCAAAAAAACAATCGAGCATCGTATCCGAATTGAAAGTGGCCGCATGGTGGAAATCCGTTTTGCATCTTCCAAACCACTATCAGGGCAGGACAACCGACAATTCTCTCTAACCTGGCAATCTGATAATCGACAGGAGCCACCGCAAGAAGCGAAGTGGGGTATCTTTCATTCCATAACGGAGCAAAATTATGCCGTGCTTGATTCCGCACAATGTACGCCAACTCCCTTCATCGGAGTTCCCGTCTTACACCATATCCATTTTCCGGAGACTGCCGAAAACCCTGTAGGTTTTCGGATGCGTTCCAAGATTCCACTACGCCTCGAGTATCGCAAGGCAGGCACTGGAAAGCTGTTAGCCGTTGATGATAATGGCAATGGAATATTCACCGACGGTGGAGATTTCATTTCACCCCAGAAACCAAATATCACAAATCAAGATTTCCCTGTGATCTCCCCCGAAAAGAACATGCAATTCGCCGAAATAGAAATCTGGATTTTCACCAAACTTGACACAAATCTGGATAAAGACGTTCAACTGCCACTCGAGATTCATCATACTGGCAAGGGCTGGACAGAGTATGCCAGAGACGTCATACGCGGCAACTAATACTAAACACCGCCTTAATCTCACCCCCTTTTCGACTTAATCGCCGCTATGTCCCTGCAAGATATCGAACAAACACTCGAAGCCTCACTGGAGGATTTCACCATTTCCCGCTCTGAGAAAAAGGAACTCAAGCCACTTCTCTCAGCAGCTAAGGGAGACAAAACCGAACAAGCGAAGATCCGGCAGATGGCATTCCGTATGGCAACCAACGCAATGGAGGAAGTCGGCGAAGTCACCGCAATGGATTGGCTGGAGGGCATCATCAAACTGCTCTACTCTAGCGAGATGAAAGTAAAGGCCAGTGCCTACTTTTCTCCAGGCGAAGATTGCCTACACCGCATCCGGCGTCTCATCGGCGAAGCACAGCGGACGCTTGATATCTGTGTTTTCACCATCACAGACAACCGGATCGTCAGGAAATTGGCCGAAGCCAAAGACCGTGGCGTCACCATCAGGATCATTTCCGATGACATGAAATCAGAGGATCTGGGGTCGGACATGGAAACATTGGAGAAAATCGGCATCCCCTGCCGATACGACCAAACGATGGCACATATGCACCATAAGTTCGCCATCGCCGATGACGATTTACTGCTCACTGGCAGCTATAACTGGACACGCTCGGCGAGCACTGAAAACAACGAAAACATCGTCGTTTCCAACAACAGCCGGCTGGTGAAACAGTTCCAACATGAGTTTACCCGATTGTGGCGTCATCTCGCCTGAAATTGGGAGACATTAGGCTCGCGAATTGATTGTATACGGCCTAAGTAAAAGCCATGCGAACACTCGTCATCGGTGACATCCACGGCTGTCTCAGCGCACTTAAGGCGCTGATCAAGTTCGTGTCCCCCAATGAGGACGACACCATCGTCACTGTGGGAGATTATATTGATCGCGGCCCCGACTCAAAAGGGGTCATTGATTTCCTAACAAAATACCGCAAATCCAACAATCTCATCACGCTCAAAGGCAACCACGAGCAGATGATGGAAAACGCGCTCGACTCAGAGCAGGAGCACTACTTCTGGCTAGTCAATGGTGGTGATGCCACCCTAGACTCCTTTCGCCCAAAAGGCCTCTCCAGTATTGATGACGCTTACTGGGACTTCATGGCTGACTGCCCACTCTACCACGAGACAGAAAATCACATCATCGCGCACGCCGGGCTGGACCCTGAGCTACCGCTAAACGAGCAGCCTGAGGAAGCACTGCTGTGGAAACGTATCTTCGATACCCGACCGCACGTATCCGGAAAGACCCTGATTTGTGGCCACACTTCCCAGCGCAATGGTGACCCGCTAGTGCTTGAGCATGCAGTCTGCATCGACACATATCCCACCGGATCTGGCTGGCTGACTTGCCTAGACATTGATACAGGCACCTACTGGCAAGCGAACCGACAGGGCGAGACCCGTCAAGCCGAACTTTAAAGAAACCTGCACCCTCAAGCGTGACATCCCCCATTTTTGAGGTTGGGCATTTTGAAATTAGAACCTAAAAACAAACCGTGACTGAATTCCAGACAGACGACCTCCGCATCGGTGAAATCAAACCGCTGATCTCCCCTGCCATACTCTCTTACTACCTGCCCATCACGGACAGGGCATCCGAAGTCGTGGCTACCGCTCGGCAAGCATCGGAAGACATACTAAAGCGGAAAGACGACCGTCTGCTCGTCGTCGTCGGGCCTTGCTCGATCCATGACACCTCTGCCGCACTGGAATATGCGGTACGGTTAAAAGAGCTATCAAGCCGCTATGAGGATGAACTCCATGTTGTGATGCGTGTCTATTTTGAAAAACCGCGCACGACAGTCGGCTGGAAAGGCCTGATCAACGACCCTCATTTAGATGGCTCATTTGATATCAACCGCGGCCTACATATCGCACGAGAATTGCTCTTAGAGCTCGCTGAAATCGGTGTTTCTGCCGGCACTGAGTTTCTAGACACCATTTCTCCGCAATACTATGCCGACCTAATCAGCTGGGGCGCTATTGGTGCGCGCACGACAGAAAGCCAAATCCACCGCGAGCTCGCATCAGGACTCTCTATGCCTGTTGGTTTTAAAAATGGTACAGGCGGATCACTTCAGATCGCACTCGACGCCATCCAAGCATCCGCCGGTAAACACAACTTCCTCTCGGTCACCAAGCAAGGTGTCTCTGCTATTGTTCAAACAAATGGCAATGATGCCTGCCACATTATTCTACGCGGTTCATCCAAAGGCCCAAATTATGGCGCTGACGACATCACAGATGTGACTTCACAGCTTGAGAGCGCAGGCCTAGCTGCATCGATCATGGTCGATTGCTCCCATGGCAACTCACTCAAAGACTATAAGAACCAACCAAAAGTGGCTCAGGACTTGTGCGCCCAAATCTCCGGCGGTAACCGCGCCATCACTTCAGTCATGATTGAAAGCAACCTGATCGAGGGAGCACAAAAACTCCAAAGCGACTTTAGTGACATGACATATGGGCAGTCCGTCACCGACCAGTGCGTCAGCTGGCCAACCACCGAGAATATACTCGAGGAATTCGCTAAAGCGGTGCGCTCGCGAAGGAAATAACTGTATGATCCGAAGATATAAACTGTCTCTTATGGGCTGATTTGATCTTATGTTTTATCAATTGTAGGCTTAACACGCCACATGGCGGCGAGAAAACTTCCAATCAAACAGTGATACAGTGCTGAAATGGCACAAGGAGTAGCAGCAAGAAGGCTAAAGTGTTGCTTTGCCAGTGCACTTCCAAGGCCAGAGTTCTGCATGCCGACCTCAATAGAGAGAGTCCTTCGGTCACCCTCTGCCAGCTTAGTTACCCAACCTGCACTGTATCCTAATAAAAAACCAAGAGCGTGCAAAATAAATATCGCGACAAGCAACCCACCAGCATGGGCGATGATGTTAGCCTTAGTAGCACCCACTACTCCTCCAACAATCAAAACGATGACAAGAATGGAAACAATCGGTGATATTTTTTTGATCCCGTCGAGTTTCTTTCCGAAAAACTGATTCAGCATCACGCCTCCAATAACGGGCAGCAGAACAATCGTGACCATGCTCTGGAACATCGCCCAAGCATCGACCTCGAGAATCGCACTAGCATATATTTTAGTCAGCAACGGAGTGAGCACAATAGCTACAAGCGTCGAACACATCGTCATCATCACACTGAGCGCGACATTAGCGCGGGCGAGATAACAAATCACATTAGAGGCCGTGCCCCCTGGGCAACAACTCACCAGAATCAATCCGAGCTTAAGCATAGGAGGCAGATCAAAAAGGCTAGCCACCGACCACCCTAACAACGGCATGATAAGAAACTGCGCGGCAACGCCCAGACCGATCACCCATGGTCGGCGGAGCACCGCCCTAAAATCATCCACGCTTAACGTCAGTCCCATTCCAAGCATAATAAAGCCCAATCCAAGACTGATCAATTTGATGTCTGTTGCAGGAACTCTATCGGTGATGAACCATGTGAAATGCGATGGAAAAAACCACGCCCAAGCAGTACCAAGGATCGTCCAGAGCCAAAACAAATTACTAATTCGACTGAGCACAGACTGCATGACAAAGAGTTACTTACTAATCTCCACTTCAACTTCAGTATCACCAAGTACCCACTGAATACCGCGCAACCAGTGCTCAAGCACTTTCGCGTTCATATAGATGTGATGGTTATGCCCGAGTGAACTGTAGAACACTCTTCCCTTACCATGGTTTTTGACCCAACTGACGCCGTAGTCTTTGTCGGCTCTTTTACCGCGACTCATATCGGTCTGCTCGGGATCGAGTCGTAGTAAAATGTGTAGCTTCTTCGGGTCGTAAGGTGCCTTGAACTGATAGATTTCCTCCTTGAAATTCAGGTTTTCCCCATCGAGGTGCGCGCAACATGCGTGCTCCTCTTGGCCATCTTCGACTTTGATACTGACCTTTGTCCCAGCATTCCATGGATGGCCATTGAAGTAACCTCCAATCATATCCCCATATTCCTTCCACTTGTAAAATGTGTCGGTCGCCGCATGAATTCCAACAAACCCCTTACCGCTTTTGATGTGATCCATCAGGCTCTTTTTCAAACGCTCCTCTCTCACTTGGGCCTCTATTTTCTCCGCGTCAGTCATCTTTTTCATCGCTCCCTTATGTGGACTAAAAACTTCTTGAGTCGTGTTAAGGAAACAAATCGCATCGAACTGCTTAATTTTTTCGGGCTCAAAGTTAGCCAAGTCGTCACTGATTACTGCCTCATATACTCCCTTTTTTTCACCCATGATTTTCAGCGCAATCTGCCCGGTCACGATAGATGCATGGCGATAGCCTCGGGTAACCGAAAAAATTAATAGCTTACGTTGCTGTTTAGGTTTAGCCGCCTCAATTTTGCTTAAAGCCTCAGTGATTTTCGCGATACTATCCTCTTCTTTGTTTTGCGCATCAACTGATCCAAATGCTGCTAAGAATGACGATAACGTAATGATGCATTTTTGAAACATAGCTAAATACTGGCATGCAGAATTTACAAGGCAACTTCGAATCTCATGTTATACGATAGCTCAACAAACTATGATCATTCTTGATTACACTGAGAGAATCCCCTTGTGAAAGGCTGCCGCAATAGCTGCGGGAGCGTTATTGACATCAAGCTTGATATAAATATTGCTAACATGTGTCACAACTGTCGTAACGCCGATATTTAATTGATTAGCTATTTCTTTTTTTACCAACCCTTCGGCAAGTAAGATCAGGATTTCATGCTCACGCGCACTGAGTAAATTATCAAAATCTTCTTTAGGTAGCTTACTTTTGAGCATACTAAGGACGTAGCCTGCGATATTGGAATCTAGTGATGCCCCACCACTTACAACCGTGCGAATACCCTCAACTAACTGACTTGCTGTAGAGGACTTCAATAAATATCCAGAAGCACCTAGCATGATCGCCTTGAGTACAGCTGACTCATCATCTGACTGGGTTAGCATGATCACCTTTGTTTCCGGCAATTCATCGGTAAGAATATTCAGCGCTTTGAGACCATCCATACCGGGAAGATTAAGGTCCAATAGCACAATATCAGGAATTACAGGCACTCGCATTGAGTTAAAGCTCCGTAATGCACGCTCGGCCGTTCCAAATTCACTAACTATCTCCAAGTCACTCTCTCGCCCGAGCGTCATACCGACAATCTCACGGTATTCAGGATGATCTTCGATAATCATTATTTTTATCTTTTTGCCCATAGTATATTAAATTTTCTAATTATGCTCCAGCGTTTGGTAGGCACAAGGAGCTCGATACGCGTACCTCCTTCCTTGGGTTTCTCCAAACTTATTTTACCACCAAGAAATCCTGCACGCCTCGTAAGTGATTGGGGGATTTCATTTTCGCCCTCATCGATACCCACACCATTGTCACTGACAACCAGAGTAAGTTGGCCTGCATTTGCTACAAGATGAGATCTGAATTTAGTGGCATTTGCATGCTTACTAACATTAATCAAACATTCTTTGAAAAAGAGAAAAAGATCAACACGGGTGCGTGCTTTAAGATTTCGAAGATAATGTTCTCCCTCTATCTTTATGCTATGATCAAGCTTCGCCATAATACGGCGTGAAGTCCTCTCCATATCTTCTTTCAAATCGGCGTAAAGACCGTCAGCATCTAACATGTTTGTACAATTCCTAACTGCCATAGCGGACCTCTCTGTCTCAGAGCGAATCCTCCGATGTAATGTTTTCAACTGCTCAGGGTCATCTTTTGTCGTAGCCGCTAAATCACTCAACAATCCAATCGTATGAATATCAGCCCCGAGCTCATCATGTAAATCAGCAGCGAGACGCTCGCGGATCATACCAATTTGGCGCATACGCATAATACGCATTAACAATATCGTGGTAATGATACCAGTAGCTAAGACTACCGCCAGCCATGTGAGTGATTCGAGCCGGTTTTGCTGTTGCTCATAACGGCTTTCCAAGGCCTCCTGTATGTGCGGTCGCTCAGCATCGAGTTCGTAGCGACGTGCAAGCTCGTTCATCCATCTTCGTGGGCCGAGTAAATCGCCATATAAATTTCTTCCATCAGTCAGTGCTTCGATAGATCGCGCAGGGCTTACTGCATTAAATGATGCCTTAACCAGCTTACCAAGTGCCACGTTTTTTTCCTTAGAGTAGATTTCTATCTCAGCAAATCCGATCTGACTACCCATGGTCGCCTCATCCATTTTTATAAATGGTCTATCCGCTACCAAGCGTATATATCGATGCGAACTATTAGAAGTGTTCCACATGAGGTTTGGGCCTATCATAAAGGCATTCTGCAACTCCCAATTAACCAAAGTGACGACATCAGAAAAATCATTACGATTCGCACCCTCTATTCGAAATTTTTTTGGTAATGCATAGCTAGTTTCGGTCACTTGGGGCACGGTGTCACTAACATCCACAGTATGCAGATGAATACCGGACACGGGGAAGCTTTCACCTAAGTCCAGCTCAAGTTCAGGCTGATCACCAATTCCCACCTCACTCAGATATGCAAGGCTTTGTATACCCTGTGATGCATTCATTACATATGGAACAAAGCCATCAACAAGAAACCCTCTTTCTCTGCCTCCACCTTCGTATCTTAATGGTGATGACACAGTAACCGCCTGACGTAATGCAACATTTTTCAAACCACTGAAAGCCATGATCTCTGAAAGCTGGAGAATAAATTTCTTATCCCATGCCCGTCTTGATAGCCTAGTCACATCAACCTTAATCCAGTCCAATCTAACGCTGTCGCAATTAACTAGCAATGGCGCGACGCGTTCTATATCTACGGGCTTGTCATAGCCAAAGCTAGCAATCACACGCCCATTCTCATCTCCCTTCAGCCCACCCAGTAATTTGAATTGCTTCGGAAACCCGTCTGCAAGAAACCCTTTTTGAGTATCTCTCCAAATAGATGGAATTAAGATAATTTGATCTATTAATTCGCTTTGTGAAAAATCAATTCTAATCCATTCATTCTTGGCGCTCGTAGCGTAAGCTAAGGAGCGATAACCTACATTCCCGACCCCTCCTCGATAGCTTAATCGCGCCAGGCTATCCAGTTCGGCATCAATATCATCGCGCCGATTTACTAGTTCTCTGGTAGTTGACTGTTCAAGCCCATTATCCCCATAGGCACTATCATTTGGCTTACATGATATGCATATAAGCAGAATAAGAAGAGGGAAATAGCGGATCATAATGGTTTTTCAATGAGGTGGATTACTCTCGCATAGATGAAAAGCACTTTTTATCTGGCTGAATTGGCAACGTTGCCTGCCACATTGCGATTTTCTTTTTCATCGCTTCGACTACCGTAGCATTTCCCTGCTTCAGGTCTTTCTTTTCGTAGGGGTCAGCTACGATGTCATATAACTCCGCATAACTAGCATCACGGTTCGTGACCAATTTCCACTGTTGATGAACCACGGCGTAGGCTACCCAGTGGTTTGGTTTACTCTCACGTGCAGGCCACGCTGCATCCATTTTCCAGAAGAGCGGTTTGCTGCGTTTGGTTTTTTGTTTCCCTTTGAGAGTGGCCAATTGATCAATACCATCCGGTAGATATCCAGCGGGTAGCCCCGCTTCTGCAATGGCACAGATGGTAGGCAGTAGGTCGACCGCCGAAATCAGCGAACTATCATCAATTTTTCCTGCGGGAATCTTTCCAGGCCACCGGGCGATAAAGGGAACCCCAATACCACCTTCGAAAAGTGCGCCTTTGTATCCTTTCCTCCCTCCAGTGATACCTTTGGCAGCCCCGATACCGTATCCCGCACCGGTCGCAGTATCGTGCATGAGCGCAAGTTTTACAGGACCAGAAGCTCGCGCCGGGCCGTTGTCGGAGGTGAAGATGACCAGAGTATTATTGGTGATTTTTAAACGATCCAAGCAATCGAGTAATTCCCCGATTCGGTCGTCGGCGTGCGAAAGAACGGAAGCATAAATATTATCCGTTTCATCAAGGTCGCGAAAACGCCAACGGTATTTAGGCAAGGTGTGAAATGGCGTGTGTGGCTCGTGAATCCAGAGATTGACGAACCACGGCTTTCTCGCAGCATGGCATTTTTCAATAAACTTGATCGCATTCCTCGCGTCCTCGTGCACTGGCATCTGCTCACCCGCACAGTTGAATGCACCGTATTCATCATAGCCGTATTGGCTTGGTAGAGGTGAGTCAGGGATCATGTTGTTAGAAAGATGCCATTTACCAAAGTGGGCGGTGGCATAGCCTGCTTTTTGCAATATACGCGGGAGCATCGGAGCATTGGGGCTCAACCAGTCCGGCATACCGCGTTTAGCATTGCTGGGCACCCAGGCGAAGTGTCCGTTAATTTTATATCGTGCTGGAAAATGCCCAGTCATCACTGCGGCACGACTCGGTGAGCATACCCCACTGGCAACAGTGAATCGTTGGAAGTCGGTCCCCTTTGCGGCCAGTTTGTCGATGTTAGGCGTTTTAACGTAAGGATGACCATGGCAACCCAGATCCCCCCACCCCCAGTCATCAGCAAAGATGAACAAGATGTTAGGTTTTTCTTTCGCGATTACGAGATTAGAGAAAACGACGAAAAATGCCAGTGTAAGAAATTGTGTTATATGTTGCATGTGTTGTTCCAGTCCTTCCTGTCAGGTAGTGGTCAATGGATCGAGTAATCTATGACAGTAGTATTTGATCGCGCTTGCGAAATGCTTCGTGGTATCGGTTAGTCTGAAAAGTATCTGACATCTAACCGTTTTTGCCCCTTCTTAGAAGGGAAAATGAGTACCATCTCACGATTGGCTGCGTGACTAAAGAGTCGGGTTCCGCCAAGGATTTCCCCCTTACTATTTCTGACGAGAAACGGACTAAATTTGCCTTCTTTGGACAAACTTAGCTTACGCAGTATCGGCTTACCCTGTTTGATAATAAAGCGCTTGTTGTTAAATTCTATCTCCAGCGGTGCACTGATAAAGCTGATAAAACGATAGCTGCTATCAGGGAAGGCTCTGTCGGAGTCATCTATTCCATACAAGGCTAATGGCAGCTTACTTTTACTCTTTGCTCCACGCATCCCGAAAAAATAAAGCATCTTTTGTGTGCCGGGGACCAGTGAGGTCTTGCCGACTAGCTTGTATGGATTTTTGGGGTCATCGTGATCGATGAATACCTCAAAAACTTTGGCACTGGAGAGGGCATAGGGTTTTGACCTCCTCCCGTTTTTTAATTCTATCTCGATGAACTTTGTGCCATTCCTATAATAAAGCTGCTTGT
>JABHEX010000259.1 GCA_018676385.1 Akkermansiaceae bacterium | reverse complement strand
TTGGTATTCCTGCAGAGCGGTTAAGCCATCGCGGTCAAAATCAGAACCGGCGTCGCTGGCGTCAGCAGGGTTGAGGCCGTTAGAACTTTCCCAGTCATTGGGCATACCATCACTATCGAGGTCATCCGCTGTGGATTCGGCAGGGGCGTCCGCATAGACCTTCTCAGTAGAATCGATAATAAATGGCTGCACTTCAGACCCTTGCTGCACATACTTCACAGGTTGATCCACTAATATCGTGCTGTTCACCATGTGCAAACACCATACAAGTGATGAGCCCACTACAAAACCGCCTAACAAATCTTTGATCGACCGAGCTAAGCCAACGTGAACTAACAATCTAACAAACATAATTGCATCACTAACAGTATTTTGTTAGGTGCGGCAAGATGAAAATAAAAAAATGCGTTTTTTTATTGGTTCACCTATGAAAGTAAAAAATGGTAATGACAGTCAAACATCCTTCTTGCATATAACTCGCGCGCCGTTAATGATCCAGACGTATGAGCTCTACCAATCATCTTGACCAACTTAAGAATTACACAACTGTTGTTGCCGACACTGGCGATTTTGCGTCCATGGAGGAATACCAACCGCAAGACGCTACCACTAACCCATCCCTTATCCTTCAAGCTGCTGGTAAAGCAGAGTATAAACACCTTGTCGAACAGGCGGTCGAAGAGCATAACGGCTCAGACTTATCTGGTGATGCCTTGGTGGAGAGTATTATCGATCGTATCCTCATTCTGTTTGGTATCGAAATTCTCAAGATTGTCCCCGGCAGGGTCTCCACCGAAGTTGACGCCCGCATGTCATTTGATACTGAGGCTACTGTTGCCAAGGCACGCCAGCTGATCGACTTTTACGAAAAGGAAGGTGTCAGTCGCGACCGCATCCTTATTAAGATAGCCTCCACATGGGAGGGTATACGTGCCGCGGAGGAACTCGAAAAAGAGGGTATCCACTGTAACCTCACACTGCTCTTTGCTTTTGCCCAAGCCGTGGCGTGTGCTGAGGCCGGTGTGCAGCTCATCTCTCCTTTTGTTGGTCGCATTTACGATTGGTTCAAAAAATCTACTGGTGAGGACTACCAGGGTGCCAACGACCCAGGTGTGCTTTCTGTGTCGGAAATCTATAACTACTACAAAAAGTTTGGTTATAAAACTGAAGTTATGGGTGCATCATTTCGCAACACTGGGCAAATCACGGAGCTAGCGGGATGTGATCTGCTCACCATTAGCCCAGGACTGCTCGAAGAATTGCAAAACACTGAAGGAGAACTCGAGTGTAAACTAACTGAGGAAAGCGCAAGCGCCAACGATACCAAAAAATTGAATCTCGATGAAAAAACATTTCGTTTCATGTTTAATGAAGATGCCATGGCAACCGAAAAGACCGCTGAAGGAATTCGCAACTTCTCTGCTGATATCGTAAAACTAGAAAATCTGATCGGCGAAATGCTCGCCAAATGATCAACTTTCACTAAAAAGGTCGATTTTCAAATCAGCCCCAACAAAAAAACAGGCTGTTTACTAAAAAACAGGCTGTTTTTTGTTTTACATCGAGTGCTTTTTCGATTAAATGAATCGCGAACCTCAAATCTTTTATGAGCAAATCATCAATCGACGGAGCACAAGCTCTAATCAAGACACTCGATGACCTAGGTGTTGAATATATATTCGGTTACTCAGGCGGTGCCGCAATCCCTATTTTCGATGCTCTTGTCACCGTAAAAAGTAACATCGAGTTTGTTCTCGCGCGTCACGAACAGGGCTGCTGTCACATGGCAGACGGATACGCACGTGCCACAGGTAAACCAGCGGTGGTTCTCGTCACTTCAGGACCAGGCGCCGGCAACACAATCACAGGGATAATGACTGCCCAGATGGATTCAGTTCCAATGATCATCATCTGTGGACAACAGGTCACTTGGATGCTCGGCAAAGACGCATTTCAGGAGGCTGATATTTTCGGCATAACTATGCCTGTGGTAAAGCACAACTATCTTGTTAAGGACACCAACGAGATCGCACGCGTTGCTCGTGAAGCTCACCATATTGCTACATCAGGTCGCCCAGGGCCAGTGCTCATTGACATCCCAAAAGATATCAGCTCTGGTGAATTCACAGGCGATATGGATCCTGAGCTGGACCTTCCGGGTTATCAGCCAGAAAAATCTCTGGAAGTTGATTCTGATGGAATTGATCAAGCATTACAGATCATTCACAAGGCACGTAAGCCTCTGATTCTTGCTGGTCATGGAGCGATGATTGCTGGAGCCGATTCCGAACTCATGGATCTGGCAGAAACACTGCACTGCCCAGTTACTTCCACTTTATTAGGCAAGGGCGTATTTCCTGAAGAACATGAGTTATCATTGGGGATGCTAGGTATGCATGGCACTGCTTATGCAAACAAAGCCATATGCGAATGCGACGTCCTCATTAACATCGGATCACGCTTTGACGACCGTATTATTGGCCAAGCAGACAAGTTCTGCAAAGATGCACAAATTATTCATATCGACATCGACGCTTCAGAAATAAACAAGATGATTCGTCCGGACGTCAGCATCGTTGCAGATGCCAAGTCGGCTCTTGTGGAAATCAACAAGCGCATTTCCGGGCTTGATACTGTGGCATGGCTCGAAACTATCAGCGGCTGGAAAAAGAAATACCCTCTGAGCTATCGCAAGCAAGGGGGGTTGCGCATGCAGCAAGTCATTGATGAACTTTACCAAGTAGCTGGTGGAGATGCTATTGTCACCACAGATGTCGGGCAGCACCAAATGTGGGCAGCACAATTCTACAAGACAAATGCCTCTTGGAAATGGATTTCCTCAGGAGGTGCTGGAACCATGGGCTTTGGCTTCCCTGCCGCAATTGGCGCTCAACTTGCTTGCCCAGATGAAACCGTCATTTCAATCAGTGGCGACGGTGGGTTCCAAATGACCCTCTTTGAATTAGCCACTGCTGCCCTTCACAAACTACCGGTAAAGATAGTGGTTCTTAACAACCACTATCTTGGCATGGTTCGCCAGTGGCAGGAGCTCTTTTTCGACGACCGAAAGTCAGGCGTTGATCTCGAAGGTAATCCAGACTTTTGTAAGCTTGCGGCTGCCTACGGTATTCCATCGTTTAACATTAAGCGACCCGCTGATGTTCGCAAGCAGTTGGATCGCGCATTTGCCATCAATGATGGCCCCGTTCTTATCCATGCTGAGTGCGTTAAGACCGACAACGTTTTCCCTATGATTCCGGCTGGCGCAGCATTGGAAGACATGCTCACGGAACCACCAAAAACCCAATTAGCGAAACCAACAGGTTCGACATAGGAATACATTTACGTATTAACATTTCTCAATTTCAAAATTTAATCTCCCATGTCCATAGTAACAACAGATATTCCGCCAGAAGACGTTGCTCACCTAGATCCGGTGCATACTCTATCGGTGTTCGTTAACAACAAAGCCGGTGTGCTCATGCGCATTTGTCAAGTGTTTGCCAGGCGCGGATACAACATCGACTCACTTGTAGTATCCCAGGGACGCGATAAACAATTCTCACGTATGACTATAGGCATCAGCGGCGACCCTGATGGACTCGAACAAATTATTCTTCAAGTAACCAAGCTTGTTGATGTTATCCATTGCGTCGAGCACACGAAGGACGACTCAGTCGATAAAGAGCTGTTATTAGTCAAAGTTCTGGCAGGCAAAGATGATCGTACAGAAGCACTCCAAATCATCGATCACTATGCTGGCAAAACAGTTGACCTAACACCAACATCAATGATTGCCATGATTTACGGTGCAAGTTCGAAAATTGACGCCGCAATCACAATGTTCTCGCAGTTCGAAATCATCGAGACGGTGCGTACTGGCAAGGTAGTCATGGCTCGTGGCGAGCAGGCAACATAGAAATAACGTTTCTAGCCATTGATCATCACAGGCGGCAGCTAAGCGGCTCACAGTAATGATCCCATTTACGGATATCTAT
>JABHEX010000258.1 GCA_018676385.1 Akkermansiaceae bacterium | reverse complement strand
TCGTCATTCTTAGTGACCCATTCGTGAGTAGGCGCGACGTGTTTGAGTCGTGTTATGTTGATGCCATACTGGGGTAGGTCGCTAAGGTCGTTCTTATTCACTTTCGGAAGCTTCAGTGTATCAAGTGGGTAGATGTCGAACCATTTTTGTGGAGCAAACTGGGGGACATGCGGACGGTAGAATCCGGTGGCGATGAGGAATGGTTTGTCGTGTTTCTTTTGTAGTTCGTGGACCCCCCATGCGGCGATTTTGTGGTCGGGCATTTGGTCATCTTTTTTTGGGGATGCACCCCAGTCCCAGAGTGGGTGGCCGGGAAAGGATGTGACTTTATTCTTAGGGATCGGTCCGAATCCACCGTAACTTCCTGCGTAGTTTGGAAAGTATTTCTTGTTCTGACTGCCGTGGAATAGCTTGCCGGCTGCGCTGACGTGGTAGCCTTCTTTTTGAAAGCGTTTTGGAAGTAGGGTGTTTCTGACAGCGACTGGTGATTGGCTGAGATCGGGGCTTAGAAAGTATACCCCCGAGGTTTCTGGGTAGAGAGATGTCATCATGCTGGCCCGTGATGGATTGCAGACCGGTGACTGACAGTGGGCATTTGCAAACAGCACTCCTTGAGCAGCAAGGCGGTCGATGTTCGGTGTTTTTGCCTGTGGGTGCCCTCCTAGGCAGCCTATCCAATCGTTTAGATCGTCAATTGCGATGAGGAGTATGTTGGGTTTCTTCTTCAGGTTTTTGTTAGCTAATGCTCTATCACCGCTAAGCAAAAGGGCTGATGTTGCAACTAAGCAAAAAAGAAAGGTTTTGCAATTTTGGGTCATCATTGTCATGGTAGCGAGTTTTATAGATGTCAGTGATTGTTAGTCAAAGATTTTCATGTAGCGAGTGAGGCTGTGCCGTTTCCTCCGAAGTTTTTTTCTAGCATTTTTTTGACTGCTGCTCCGAGAGGGCTGGCGAGAAGTGCATTCCAATCATCAAGATGATCGACATCTCCTAGAGGTGGTAACTGGGTGAGTGTAAACTGGTTGTTTTTTGCAGCAGTATGAGTTGCTGCGAGCACATGTTTACAGCTCCATGAAATATCTTCGAATAGAAATGGGGCAGGGGATTTTAGCCCCAGAAGGTAGTAACCCCCGTCGTGACTTGGACCGATGATACCTTCACTAGAAGGTTTTGATTCAAGTCGAGGAAAAGCTGTATTAAGCCAGCGTGCACCACAGGCTGGACAGTCAGATCCAATAACGATAATCGATGAATAGCCATCGGTGAAACCTTCTGTAAAAGCATTATTTACGCGTTCCCCAAGGTCTCCCTGGCCCTGAGCTCGGAAATCGATCTCCTGATGATCCAGTTGCTTGCTGGTAAAGACTGGAGCCACATATAGGCCCTTGGTATCGCTGGATGTAGCTCCCATTTCAGGTAATAGCCAGAAGCGTATCGCTTCCTCGGCATCGTCGGGGGTAAAGCAGAATCTAATTCGACAATTTTCCAGCCCGCGGAGTTGTTTTAATAGCACTTCAACTATTGCTTTATAGTAAAGGGCGGCGGTATCTTCACCGACGTCTTTGGCTAGTCTCGTTTTTACTTTGCCGGGGATCGGTTCTTTGAGAAATACAAGCAGTAAGCGCATAGTCTTTCTTTAAATTCCTGATTCTAAACTCCAAACACCAAATACAATTCATTTGTTTTACATATCTTGAATGTCAGAATCAGCGGATTTTATCTTGCCATAGGCTCTCGGCTAAGGAATGCTATGACAATCAGCATCTTGACGTGCATCAGCACAGATATTTTTGATGACTGTCCCTTTTACCGTTTATAGCATGGCTGCATCCCGCAATAAGCCCCGTAATAAGACAAATGACAATAAGCCCTGGCCTAACGAGGTCGTTGGCATTTTGATTTGTGGTAGTAGCATCTTACTGTTGCTGTCTTTAGTTTCCTATGCACCGAGTGATTTGGTGAATTTATGGTCCGGTAATAAGATGAATTGGATCGGGCCGGTCGGAGTTTGTCTTGGTTATGCTTTTTTGTGGGCATTTGGCGCTGCCGCATATTTGTTGCCCATTTGTTTGCTATGGATGGGCATTGCGATGTTGTTTTTTGATGCTCGGCCTAGATGGCGGACTTGGTTAGGATGTGGAATCTTTGCAGTTAGTGCTGCGGCCTTGTTGTCGGTTCAGAATCTGATCTTGCAGGATTGGTCGGATCGTATCCATATTATAAGCCCCGGCGGTAAACTCGGATATTTTTTTGGAGCCCGATTTCTTGAAGCCTTACTGAACAAGACGGGTGCTGTGTTGGTTCTTGGTTGTATTTACTTGGTCAGTTTGATTTTACTAACTGGTCTGCATCCAATCTATTTTTGTCGTGGCTCTTACCAGTATTTCATCCAGTGGTTACGTGCGCGCAAGGAGCTAAAAGAAAAGGCGTCTAAAAAAATAAGTGCTCGTGAGCAGCGACGGATTGAGCGTGATGAGCGGCTGGCTGAGATAAGCGGTTCGAAACCTGCAGAATCTAAGCCCTCGGCGAAGAAAAAAGCGGCAGAGACAAAGTCGGTTAAAGAGAAACCTGAAGAGGATGATGATCCTCAGACCGAATTACCGCTTCGTGAAATACCTGCCCCACAGATTATCGATGCCTCACAGCGACGCATGCCTAACGCAGAGATTGGTGCCAAACCTTTTGAAAAGAAAAGGCCGGAACATTCAGCGCTAAGTACCGATGAATTTGAGAATTACGAGTTGCCCGGATTTGATTTGTTAGATATTCCTGAGCATGAAGAGCCGGGGGTAGAGGCTGATAAATCTGAGTTAGTCGCCACGCAAAACATAATCGTAGATACCCTCAAAGCATTTGGTGTAGAGGTGACGGCAGGAAATATCACTCGTGGGCCGACGATTACCCGATACGAGGTCTATCCTAGCCCTGGGTTGCGAGTTAGTCGAATCACGCAGCTAGAAGCAGACATTGCGCGTGCGACCAAAGCCGAGCGTATTAATATTCTTGCTCCTGTGCCTGGCTTAGACACCGTTGGTATTGAAATTGCCAACAATGAAAAAGTTGCCGTGCCTCTGCACGAACTTCTTCAAGATCCTGCATTCAGCAGTGCTAAGAAAAAAATACCTCTTGCTCTAGGTAAGGATGTTTATGGGAATACGGTAATTGGAGATCTCGCTGCAATGCCGCATCTGCTGGTTGCTGGTGCCACAGGATCTGGTAAGTCGGTTTGTATCAACTCCATTATTTCGAGCATACTATTTAAGTTTAGTCCGAACGAGTTGCGCTTTATTATGGTGGATCCCAAGGTTGTGGAGATGCAGATGTATAATGTCCTGCCTCATCTTGCAGTCCCAGTGGTCACTGATCCGAATAAAGTTATCGCAGCACTTCGGTGGGTGGTGAATGAAATGGAACGTCGCTACCGAATGTTTGCAGAGGAAGGTGTGCGTAACTTTGACGGTTTCAATGAGCGTGAGCTTCCTGAGAAAGAAGTCACGGATGGTGATGAGGAAAACTCTGAAGAAGAGGAAGAAAATTATGATGCCGAACACATCGAATCTATTGCTCAGGCGCTCACGGATGGAGAGCTGGGGCCTGCTGCGCTTGATGACGATGACGAAGAAGAGGTAATCCCGGATCGAATTCCTTACATTGTCATCATTATTGATGAGCTTGCTGACTTGATGCAAACTGCACCAGCTGACATGGAGATGAATATCGCGCGTATCGCGCAGAAGGCACGTGCTGCTGGTATTCATCTGATCATTGCCACTCAAACGCCACGTGCGGATGTGGTGACGGGTATTATTAAAGCCAATATACCGAGTCGGATTGCTTTTCAGGTTTCCTCTAAACTTGATAGCCGTGTGATTCTTGATGTCTCTGGGGCTGATAAGTTAGTCGGAAAAGGCGACATGCTTTATTTGCCGCCTGGTTCAGCGAAGCTTGAACGGGCTCAAGGAGCATTTATTGACGACGGGGAGGTTGAAAAGCTGGTTAAATTTTGTTCAACACAAGTGGAGCAAAAGTTTGAAAGTTCGGTGCAGGAGCACATTGAAAAGGGAGGCTCCGATGAGGGTGGGGATGATGTTTCTGATGCGGATGAGGAGATTGTGCAGAAGTGCCTAGAAGTTATTAGGCAAGAGAAGAAGGCAAGCACATCGCTACTTCAGCGCAGGCTTAGGCTTGGGTATACACGTGCTGCGCGCATGATGGATATACTTGAGCAACGTGGGATCATTGGTCCTGGAGAGGGGGCTAAACCTCGTGAGATCCTCATCAACGTGGGTCAAGACGAGGCGTAGTGCTTGTGATGTAGATTGCCTGACATCATCCGATGTCATTCAGGCTCACTGTGGTTCAAGGTGTGAAGGTATGGGCCTGTCTGGTGAGTTCTTCTCTCATTTTTCCTGGCACATTGGTGGTGATTGACTTGGCTCCCCACTCTGCGATGCGTGTCGCGGTCATGGCATCATCAACAGTCCAAACGTGATACTCATACCCGTTTTTCATGATGCTCTTGATGTATGATTCATTAACAAAGTTTTTTGATGAACTAAAGCCATCAGCATTGATATCTTTTAGGGTTTTTAAGACGGTTGCAATTGACGGTATTAATTTGCCAGCTTTATCCTTCTTAATATGGGAGAGCCAATATGCTTTAAATTGTGGTGTGTGAGACTTTAATATTTGGATTATTTGATGCTTGAATGAGATCACGATAATTTGTTCATTTTTGAGGCCTGAATTTTTTATCTCTGCTAATAATGTTGGGATGATTTCAGGACCACACTTCACTTCGATGTAAATTTTTTTCCCTTCAGGCACTGTTGCAAATACTTCCCCAATCGTTGGTATTTTGGTTCCTTTAAACTTCTTTCCTAGGCGAACGCCAACGTCAAGAGTTCTGAGTTCCTGTAAAGTTGATTGACTCACTGTTAGGTTCTTGTTTGTGTACCTTTTGGTGTTGCCGTCGTGGATGCATACAATCTTGCCATCTTTAGTGAGGTGGAAATCCCCCTCGATAGCATCAGCACCTTGTTCCCATGCCAGGTGAAATGCTTTTAGAGTGTTCTCTGGGGCTGCTTTGGATGCTCCGCGATGGGCAACGATTATGGGTGTTTGAGCGACAACTGGCAGAATGGCCCATGATAGAAGTATGAGAGTATTGATGTATTTAAACATAATGGGTTTTATGATTTTTACTGGGTGTGTATCAGGTTATCGATGCTGCAGTTTATTCGTGTTCATCGTCGCCCCATGCACGTGATTCAAAGCGCATCGTTTCTTTTATGAAAGATAGTGGTACACTACCAGTGGGGCCGTTTCTGTTTTTGGCGATAACGAGTTCTGCGATGCCATCTTCTTCGTCGCGCTCTTCCTGGTTATCCGCGTAGTAAGCAGATCGGTAAAGCAGCCCTACCATGTCTGCATCTTGCTCAATGGATCCGGATTCACGTAGGTCGGACATACGTGGTTTGCCTCCGCCACCACTGGCGCCTACACGGCTTTCAGGTCCACGGTTCAGCTGTGCTAAAACAATGATTGGGATATTGAGTTCCTTGGCAAGCCCTTTGAGCCCGGCTGAAATTTCGGCGACTTCACGTTCGCGCGAGTTTTGTGCTTGCTTGGAGTTTGACCGCATTAGTTGAAGGTAGTCGATCGCGATGACCTGAATATCTTCCTCTTTCTTTTTGCGTCGTGCCTTCGCTCGTAGTTCGTTAATTGATATGCCGGCGGTGTCATCGATGAATAGTTTACAGTTATTGATGTCCTCGGATGCTTTTTTGATCTTAAGTAAGTCCTGCTTTACTGGATCAAACCCTTTCATGATTCTTGATTTATCAAACCTTGCACGTGCATAGAGCAAACGTTCAACGAGCTGAAAAGCACTCATTTCAAGTGAGAAAACCATAGATGGGATATTTTGATCCAAGCAGAAATGCTCGACTAGGTTCATGGCAAATGATGTTTTTCCCATCGATGGACGGGCAGCCACAATGAACATCTCACCAGGTTTTAGCCCGTTGCTCATCTTGTCGAGATCGGGGTAGCCTGTCAGGATTCCGCGGCTATCACCTTTACGGGAAATAAACTCCTCGAAGTGTTCGATTACCTGTCTCATATGGTCGGAAATAGTTTCCTCCTTTTGTTTTTCTGCTCCTTCCCGAATAGCTAATACTTGCGATTCTACATTATCTAACAATGCTTCGACTTCCTCTTGGTCCTCGTAGGCGCGTGTGATTGCCTCTGTGCAATGCTTGATGACTGATCGCAGGACAAATTTGTCCTTCACGATGTCGAGGTGATGATGGAAGTGTGCGTGTGTTGGTGTGTAAGTGTAGATTTCAGTGATTGCTGACGGGCCACCCACGTTTGCCAGCATCCCCCGATCCTTCAATAGTTCACTGAAAGAGATTAGTTCAACGGGTTTGTTTTGCTCAAACAATTCCTGGAGAAGGCTGAAAATCTGTCCATGGGCTGGGTGGTAAAAATGATCATCCGTTAGTTTATCCTCGATAGCGAGTGCTATATATCCTTGCGGATCTTGAAACATTGAGGAAAGAATGCTTTTTTCTGGGCCGATTGCGTGGGGTAGTGCACGTTCTGCTGATTGATGATCAGCGGGAGCACCTTTTTGTAGGTGTGGTCCTTTTTTTGCTTCGGAGTTATTACCGGATTTGTTGGTGGAGGGTGTTGCCATGAAGGTTTTCATATTAGAGTATTTGGTCACAGGGTCAATGAGAGCAACCTGTTAAATTCATGTGAATAACTTGGAAAATGTTACGAGTCTGTGTTTTTTTATCTTTGTGAGTAAACTGACAGCATACATGCAAACAGCACGAGTACTTCGTGAGCAGCTTCGTGAAGCCGTGATCGACCATGAGGCATTAGATCAGAAGATTAGCCATTGTGAATTGTCGAGCTGTAGAGCTACCTGCTGCCACGATGGTGTTTACTTGTCTCGGGAGGAGGCAAATGGCATTCAAAGTTTG